>NZ_JBOZWP010000026.1:0-76979 GCF_050865035.1 Shewanella sp. GXUN23E
CAACTGCTCTACCGACTGAGCTAACGACCCATATTGTGGTGCAACCTGTTATCAGACTGCGGACTTCCTCAAAGAGAAAGTGGTGGGTCGTGAAGGATTCGAACCTTCGACCAATTGGTTAAAAGCCAACTGCTCTACCGACTGAGCTAACGACCCACAAGGTATTATCGATGAACCCCAAAACCTTAGTTAGATACTGCCATAAGACAATGCTAACTTGTTGATTTGGTGGGTCGTGAAGGATTCGAACCTTCGACCAATTGGTTAAAAGCCAACTGCTCTACCGACTGAGCTAACGACCCATTCATCGTGCTTCGTTGCGGACTGTGCCGCTCCGAGGGCGCCTATAATACCTTTTTCGGCTTTGCATGCAAGTGCAAAATCCTGTTTTCCAATCGCTTGCCTGAAAAACAGACTAAGCGCATATTTTTTAATTAATTAACCTTTAAGACCAGCTAATTGTTGAGCAGCAATACGGGCTGAGGAGGTATCGGCGTACTCTTTTTGTACCTGCTGATAGAGATTTCTGGCCGACGTTTTATCGCCATTCTTCTCTGCGATCAGTCCCAACTTCAATAAACTGTCTGCACGTTTATTGGAGTCTTTATAACGAACAGCCACTGACGTAAACGCCTGCTTGGCTGCCGCATAGTCACTCTTATTATATTGCAGCTGCCCCAACCAGTAGTAAGCGTTGGCGATCAGGCTGGACTGTGGATACTGTTTGATGAAATCCTGGAACGCGAGGATAGCATCATCATACTTACGCTCTTTCTGCACCAGATCGAGCGCATGCTGATAACTGGCCGTCTCGCCAAGTGTTGCCGTGGCGGCGCCGGTTCCTGTTGACATGGGTGCAGTTGCCACTGGCGTGACCGCAACACTGGTTTTTTGTGCTGATAACTGAGCGATTTCGTCATACAACTGACGCTGACGCTCGAGCATTTGATTAAGTTGATAATTCTGCTGCTCAACCAGGCCTCGCAGATCCAGCACTTCTCTTTGTAGAGTATCGACCCGGTTCTGCAGTTCAAAGTCTGCCTGTTGCTTGGCTTTAATAATTCTTTCCAGGCGTGCCACTCTATCGGTGGCACTACCGCTGCCCAGATCTTCAACCGGAGCAGGGCTGGCGATTGCCGCCCCCGCTCCCATGAAAATCAAGCCGGCCAAAACCGCTTTTTTCATGTGTTGTTTTCCTGACTATCAGTACACCAATACGGCGCGACGATTCTTGGCAAATCCATCATCGGTACGGGACAGATCCAGTGGCTTCTCTTCACCGTAGCTGACAATGCTCATTTGTCCTGGCAGTACGCCCATGCTCTGCAGGAACTTGGCCACGGCTTTGGCGCGACGCTCACCCAAAGCAATGTTGTATTCAGGAGTGCCACGCTCATCGGCATGACCTTCAATCAACACCCGCACATTGGGATTCTCCACCAGGTAATTGCCATGAGCCTGAATAATTTCCAGAAACTCTGGCTGTACTTCACTGCGGTCAAAATCGAAGTAAATGACATGTTCACGGCGCAGCTCCTGCTCTTTCTGACGCTGCTGCTCTTCCGGTGTCAGCATCTGGCTGGCACTGCCAGTTTCTACACCACCGGTTACTGAGCCAGATGAGCTGGTGCTGCTGCCGACACCTTCGGTGGCATCAGTGCCAGACTCGGAAGTTGAGCTACAGGCGCCCAGTGCCATCAACGGCAGTGCAACGGCTATGGCTTTCAACAATTTGTTCAGTTCCATGTTTTTATCCTTTTCGTTTGAATCGTTAATCAGAGAAATGGCGACCAGGAAGGTGATTTCACATCTCCCTGCCCCGCCGGCAATCGAGCCTTAAACCGTCCGTCCATCGACACTGCAGCCAACACCTGACGACCATTGTGGGTAGTGCCATAAATCACCATAGTACCATTGGGCGCCACACTGGGCGATTCGTCCAGACGTGTGGAAGTCAAAACCTGCATAAAGCCGGTTTGCAGATCCATACGGGCAATGTTGAACTTGCCATTGGTCCGGTTGACAAACACCATACTGCGGCCGTCGGGCGTAATGCTGCCGCCCAGATTCCACTCGCCTTCAAAGGTCATACGGGTAATCTTGCCGGAAGCCAGATCAACCTTATAAATTTGAGGACGCCCCCCCCGCTCTGAAGTAAACAGCAGGGCGTTGCCATCGGGGAACCAGGATGGCTCGGTATCGATGGCATAGTGATTGGTAATACGCTTGATGGCGCCGGTGGCAATGTCCACCGTATAGATTTCCGGTTGACCGTCTTTTGACAGGGTTACCGCCAGTTTCTTGCCGTCAGGTGAGAATACCGGTGCACCATTGATACCGGGAAAACTGGTCACCTTTTTGCGCACCTGGGTATAAATATCCTGCACAAAAATCTCGGCCTGTCGGTTCTCGAAACTCACATAGGCCAGCTGGCGACCATTAGGTGACCAGGAAGGCGACATCAGCGGCTCAGGTGAACTGAGCAACATCTGTTCGTTGAAACCATCATAATCGGCAATCATCAACTGGTATGGTTTGGGCTTGGAATGATCCACCACCACATAGGCGATGCGGGTCAGGAATGCACCGCGAATACCGGTCAGCTTCTCAAACACCACATCACTGATCCTGTGACCATACTGGCGGAATTGGCTGGCGGAGATCACGGTCTGGCGGCTGTCCATCAGCAAATCGGCCCTGTCGGTTTTGCCCTGGGCAACCTGCATCTGGTTTTTGATCAAATCAATCAGTTCAAATTCCACCAGATACTGGTTCGTGCCATGAGGCTTGATGGAGCCCATCACCAGCGCCTCTGCATCAACATTGGCCCAGGCAGAAGGATTGAACTGCGCCACCTGACTGATGTTTTGCTGAGGCAGCGCAGTCAGGGCGATTGGCTTAAAAGTACCGCTGCGGGTCAGATCCGACATCACCACATTGGCAATTTGCTCTGGCACCGGGCCTGTCCCCTGCCAAACAAAGGGCATCACCGCTATCGGACGTGCGGTATCGACCCCCTCGGTAATCACAATATCCAGCGCGGCCTTTGACGGCAGGCTGACCACAATCAACAACAGGGCAAAAATTTTCCCCAGGATTTTCATGAGACGTCCTTAATTAAACTCAGGTTGTACTGTGAGATTGATTTCTTTGAGCTGCTGGTACACATCGGCCTCAGGCGACACCGGCAGGCGTCCGGCCCGGGTAATGGCCGCCTCGGCCGCGCGGCAAACTGTCGAGTCCCCGGAGAGCACCCTGGTTGCCGTCACAAAGCCATCCTTCGCCAGACGAATATACACCTGACAGGATTTACCCCGCATCGCCTCGTTTACCACCAGATTTCGCTGGATGGTGGCTTTGATCATGGCAGTGTAACGTGATACTTCCGATACTACCTGCTGATTACGTCTCGATGCCAGTGCAGCCTGCTCAGCCGCCATGGCTTCTTCCATCATGCGCTCCTGCTCACGACGGGCTTTCTCTTCAGCCTGGCGTTTTTTCTCTGCTTCTTCGCGGCGTTTACGCTCTTCAGCCGCTTTCTTGGCCGCCGCCTCTTCTGCCTTGCGTTTTTCCTCCGCTTTACGGGCAGCTTCTTCTGCCGCGGCCTTCTCCACTTCCTTACGCTTACGCTCAGCTTCCGCAACAGCCGCTTTCTGTTTTTCTTCCTGCTCTTTTTGCTTGGCGACCCTAGCCGCTTCTGCAGCACGTTTGGTTTCCTGCTCCTGCTGCTTGCGTTCAGCTTCCAGTTTGCGGATACGCTCCTGCTCGCGCTCGCGGGCCTGTTTGGCTTCACGGGCTTTGCGATCCAGCTCCTCCTGACGGGCCTGCTCTTTGCGTTGCTCATCCAGCTTTTGCTGCTTGAGTCTTTCCACCTGAGCCGCCACCTTTTGCTGATCGACCACCACGGCCTGCACAATAGGCTCATTCACTGGCTGTGGTATGGGCTTGGGCGCGTCAACCGCAAAGTCGACACCCAGTACCAATAAGCCTATGATGCCAAGATGAATTCCGGCTGAAATCAGCATAGGAACCGTTAAATCCTGTTTTGCCAACTCAGTTTTCCTCCGGTGATTCGGTCATCAGGCCAACAGACGGCACACCAGCCCCCTGCAAGGTCACCATTAGTTGGATCACTTTTTCATAGGCGATGGATTTATCAGCCTTCACCACCACAGGACGTTCTGGCTCCAATTGCACAATCGCGGCCACACGCACCGCAATCTCTTCCAAATCCAGGGTTTCATGGCTGGCCGCAGCGCCAATATCCAGATAGTAATCGCCAAACTCATCAATGGAGGCCACTACCGGCGGTTTACCTTCGGCAGGTAATGCCTCGGCCTTGCCCTGAGGCAAGTCGACCTTGACACCCTGAGTCACGATGGGCGCGGTCACCATAAAGATGATCAGCAACACCAACATGACGTCGATATAGGGAACCACGTTGATCTCCGCCACCGGCCGCCGGCGTTTGCGTTGATAACCCTGCATCATCACACGGCTTCCTTCTCGCTGTAGGCCTGACGATGCAGGATGCTGGAGAACTCGTCCATAAAGTTGGCGTAGGCCAGTTCAAGCTTTTCTACCTGAGTGGCAAAGCGGTTGTACGCGATAACCGCCGGAATGGCGGCAAACAAACCGATGGCCGTGGCAATAAGCGCTTCAGCAATGCCGGGAGCAACCATAGCCAAAGTGGCATTTTCCACCGCGCCAAGAGCAATAAAGGAGTTCATGATGCCCCACACAGTACCAAACAGACCAATATAAGGACTGGTGGAACCAATGGTGGCCAGCAGCGGCAGGTTGGCTTCCAGCGCCTCAACTTCGCGGTTGAGCGACACCCGCATCGCACGGTAACTGCCATCCATCACCGCAGAGGGCGTCCGGCCACTGAGTTGACTTAAACGGGAAAACTCTTTAAAGCCGGCAACAAACATCGCCTCCATGCCGGAGTTTTGCTCCCCCCGGGCCTGCAATTCAGCATACAGTCTGTTCAGGTCAACACCGGACCAGAATTTGTCTTCAAACTTGAGCATGTTGGCCCGAGCCTTGGTCAGCAGACTGCGACGCTGAATAATCACCGCCCAGGACATAATGGACAGACTCAGCAGTGTCAGCATCACCAGTTTCACCAACAAACTGGCCTGCATAAACAGCCCGACAAACGACATATCAGCGTGCACTTTCAAACTCCTGAACAATAAAAGGGGGAATTGCATGAGGTTTCATGCAGGACAACTGAACGCAGGCAACGGTAATTTCTGCCTCGCAATAACACTGACCATCGGCATCCACCAGACGCTGATGAAACTTCAGTGATGCCCGTTTCAGCTGACTGATGCTGGAGACCACCTCCAGCGTCTGCTCAAACTTTGCCGGGCGCCGGAAGTTGATATCGGCGTGACTGACCACAAAGGCAATATCCTGAGCGAGCAGTTCAGTCTGCCCAATCCCCATGGATTTGAGCCATTCCGTCCGGGCTCGCTCGAAAAACTTAAGATAATTGGCATGGTATACCACACCACCGGCATCAGTATCTTCGTAATAAACAGAAATAGGCCAATAAAACATAAAGTCGGTGCTGCAATTTCAGTGCGTTAAGAGATGCCTAACTATACCTGTCCCGCAACGGGAAGTGAATGCCACCACATATAACGCCCGCATGCAAATTGACAGATAAAGCAATAGACACAAAAAAGGGGCAAAAGTGCCCCTTTTCATGCTTTTTGTCGCTTTTTACAGACTCTTTGGCATCTTCAGACCAAAGTTTTCCCACAGGAAGAGATAAATGTCAGCAAACTCGTCAATGCGCATGGCGGTCGGTTTACCTGCACCATGACCGGCTTTGGATTCAATACGCATAATCACCGGCGCATCCCCCAGCTGCTTTTGCTGCATCATGGCACCAAACTTAAAGCTGTGTGCCGGCACCACGCGATCGTCATGATCAGCGGTCATCACCATGGTCGCAGGATATTCACGCTCAGTCAGATTGTGATAAGGCGAATAGGCCAACAGCGTCTTGAATTGCTCAGCATCTTCAGCGCTGCCATATTCACTGGCCCAGGCCCAGCCGATGGTGAACTTGTGGAAACGCAACATGTCCAGTACCCCGACCGCAGGCAACACAGCGGCAAACAGCTCAGGGCGCTGAGTCACCGCCGCGCCCATCAGCAAACCACCGTTACTGCGGCCATAGGCACCGAGCTTGCCCGGATTGGTGTACTGCTGGTCAATCAGGTACTCGGCAGCGGCATAATAGTCATCAAACACATTTTGCTTTTTGTCCAGCATACCGGCCTGATGCCAGGCTTCGCCATACTCAGCGCCGCCGCGCAGATTAGGCACAGCGTACACACCGCCCATATCCATCCAGGCGATGTTGGCCGGGCTGAATCTTGGGGTCAGGGAAATCGAGAATCCGCCATAGGCATACAGCAGAGTCGGGTTATCACCGTTGCGCTTGAGCCCTTTTTTGTAGGACACCATCATGGGCACTCGGGTGCCATCCTTGCTGGTATAAAACACCTGCTCAGACACATAATCCTGCGGATTGAATGCGACCTTGGGCTCAGCAAATACAGTCGACTCACCGGTGCGGAAATCGTATTTGTAGATGGTGGTTGGCTGCACATAGGAGTTGAAGCTGTAGTAGAAGTAATCCTTGTTGCGCTTGCCACTGGCATCGGACACTGTGCCCTGCCCCGGCAATGCCACATCCTGACGCTTCACGCCGCCCAGGCTGTAGATAGACATTTTACCGAGCACATCATGCATATAGGTCGCGACAAAATGGTCGTTGACGATGTCAACACTGCTTAAGGTGTCTTCACTTTCCGGGATCAGCGTCTGCCAGTTGGCTTTGGCTGGCCTGGTCACATCGATGGCAATTACTTTGCCCTTGGGTGCATTCAAATCGGTCTTGAAATAAAACACAGCACCATCATTACCGATAAAGCTGTATTCGGCCTCAAGCTCGCTCACCAGCTCAACCACAGGCGCATTTTTCTGGGTCAGTGACTTATAGAAGAAACGGTTCCGGGAATCCGTCCCCTGGGAGACTGAAATCAGCAAATAGTCGCCTTTATCAGACACTGTGCTGTAAAAACCCCAATCTTTATTCTGTGGGCGCTCATAGATCAGCAGATCGTCAGTCTGAGGAGTGCCAATTCTGTGGTAGTACACCTTCTGATTGAAATTCACATCCGCCAGTTTGTCGCCACCGGCCGGTGCATCGTAACGGGAGTAGAATACGCCCTTGTTGTCGTGATCCCACTGGGCAGATGAAAACTTGATCCACTCCAGTTTATCACTCAGCAATTTGCCACTGCCGACATCCATAAACTGCCACTGCTGCCAGTCTGAGCCAGAGCTGGAGACACCATAAGCCAGAGTTTTACCGTCATTGCTGACAGACAAACCTGACAGCGCCACCGTGCCATCCTCAGACAGCTTGTTGGGATCGAGCAGCACTTTTTCCTGACCGTCTTTACCCTTGACGTACAACACGGACTGAGCCTGCAAACCATCGTTACGGAAATAGAACTGGTTGTCACCGTGTTCAAATGGCGCGGTTACCTTTTCGTAGTTCCACAATTCGGTAATCCTGTCCACCAATACCTGCTTGCCGGGAATATTGGCCAGATAATCCTGACCGAAAACCTGCTGCGCTTTAACCCAGGCTTCGGTTTTGGCGTCATTGACTTCAAGGAAACGATAAGGATCAGCCACCTGCACACCATGCAGGGTTTCAACCAGATCATCGGTCTGGCTGATGGGGTATTGGTATGCTCCTGAAGTGGCGTCAGTCGCTGGAGTATCTGTGGAGTGACAGGCAGTCAATGCGCTTCCCAGCATCAGCGCAATGGCGCTGTGCTTCATTCCTGTGAGTATTGTCATCTTGGTTCCTTGTTATCTTTCTTGTTTGTTCCCGGCGAATTTGGGTCTGGAACGATGCTGCAGATTGGCCGCACAGCACGAAACCGGGCAATCTGAAAGGAACATGCAGGGAGTGCCCTTTGTCAGTTGATTGCCCCTGTGACAAGCGCTGCAGGCGCTATCCGGCATGGCCACCCGGGGTTTGGCTACTATACAAAGAATTGATAACAAAGCAACGCCGGTCCGCTCCTGGACTGTCAACAAATGTAAGTCTGTAATGGCAAAGGATATCGCCAAAGCAATCTGCCGCTTCCTGTTTGCGATATCTGCAAATCAATCTATCGATTGTGCCTCACCGATCACCGCTTTTAACAATTCGTTTTCATAATGCGATGCAGTGAACCGCTTAAATATGCAAATATTCTGAGTATCTTACTGTTAATGACGATTTCACTGAATTTGCGTGACCTGGCTCACCCAGAATGCCATTAGATTTACTTATCTGAAATCAGAATATTTCTCGTTTGGCAGAAGCTCCCTTTCGACCTAAAATTCTCCTCGTTTTCAGGAAGCTCCCGCCAACTGCGGGCAGTGAAAACAAGAACTTCTGACTTGTGTGAAATCTTTCACATCTGTCAATCCCTGGTTCTTATGCTTGACTTCCTTCCTTCAATTTGTTGATTGCAATGCTTTATTTTGCGGCCCGCTACCCCTGATAGCGGGCTTTTTTTTATCCGCAGCATTCCTGAGCCAACAAATTCACCGGCAACAATTCAAAGCAAAAGGCCCGGTCTTGTGCAGACCAGGCCTTAAAAAGATCATTGCCCCAGCTTTATTTACTGATTCTGACCACAACCCGCCGATTCAGAGCCCGCTGCTCCGGCGTTCCATCCGGCCCGATGGGACGGGTTTCTCCATGCCCGGCCGTTAAAATACGCTCTTCCGGTATTCCGCCTGACACCAACAGTGCTTTCACGCTCCCCGCTCTTTGCTCAGAGACCCGTTTGTTGACACTGCGACCTCCATAGCTGTCGGTGTAACCATCCACCAATACCAGTTCGACCTCAGGATCATAAGTCAGGTATTCCTGTACCCGTGCAAGCTGGGTCTTGGAAAATTCAGTCAGTTCAGAGCCGCCACTGTGATAACTGAGCACAGTAAAGGCAATATCATCGAAACTGTACGGCAACAGCGATGCTAGACAAGCCTTGAAGTCTGTATATTTACCACCGAAATTGACCGCAGAGAGTCCCACCGCCACCTGATTGGAAGCCTGATACCAGTCTCTGTAGTAAAAAGTCGGCTCCATCCCCCGCTCCAGCTCACTGAGCATCGACCAGGCCGCTTTTTTAGGTACTTCGCCATTAAAGTATTTGTGATAAGTCAGCGAGGTGATCTCATGGGACGGAACTCCGGGGCGCCAGCGCGGCGCATTGCTGATAAGTACGGCTTTGGTGGCTGCATCAGGTTTTGCCCACATATCCAGAGTAAAAGCCATATTCAGCTCTTTTCCTGCCCGGCTGACAAAAACCGCCTTGCCGTATGCAGGAATATCGTGTTCCAGACGACATTCAATACGGGGACTGGCTGAAAAACGCCACTGAGAATCATCCAGACCTGCCCGATAATGCCTGAGTTCAGCCACTGCAGAAAAGGAGATCCCAAGGCAAAGCAGGCACAGCAATGTTTTCGACATAGCGCTCGCGACTCCCGGGAAGGCTTCAAACTAATCCTTTATCGGCAAAAATATTCGAACCTTTAGCTGATAATTCAGCCAATCAGGCATGACACTTAAGGCTATCTTTAGCATAATACCGGCTCGATTTTTTGCCCGAGAGAGTTATGAGCGAGATTAGCGACGCCAACAAGATGAAATACCGTTTCCGCGGCTATTTCCCGGTAGTGATCGATGTGGAAACGGCAGGGTTTAACGCCCAGACCGATGCGTTGCTGGAAATTGCCGTAACCATGCTCAAGATGAACGAGCAGGGCGAACTGGAGCTGGATCAAACGCTGCACTACAACATTGAGCCCTTTGAAGGTGCCAATCTTGAAGCAGAGGCGCTCGCCTTTAACGGCATTGACCCAAACAATCCTCTGCGCGGGGCGGTGAGTGAAAAAGAAGCCTTCCTGGATATTTTCAAAAAAGTGAAAAAAGCCCAGAAAGCCGCGGACTGTCACCGCAGTATCATAGTGGCGCACAATGCCGCCTTTGATCATGGTTTTGTCAGCAAGGCCATTGAACGTAACGATATCAAGCGCTCGCCTTTCCACCCCTTTGCCACCTTTGATACGGCAACCCTGGCAGGACTGGCTATTGGTCATACCGTTCTGGCGAAAGCCTGTAAAATGGCGGGGATTCCCTTCGATAACAAAGAGGCCCACTCCGCACTGTACGACACAGAGCGCACCGCTGAGCTGTTTTGTTATATCGTCAATCGCTGGAAAGCCCTGGGCGGCTGGCCAATACCTGTCCTTGATGCTGAGTCTGAATCAGCATCCAGTGACAATGATAACTCAGCAGAGTAACTCATATTTCAGTGATAAAGAGCCGGACTTGAGTCCGGTTTTTTATTGGCTAAAAGCCTGCTGCGGCGTAATGCACTCGTCCACAGCAAGAGGCTGAGGCTGCTTCCAGCTGGTCGTCCAACACTCATCATAAATGGAGCAATAGCAGAGTTTAAGCTCTGTTTCTGATGATGCCTTATGGAGTAAGGCAATCAGCTCTGGCTTGTCACTGGACATCACCTTAATCTGTTTGGTCGCTGGTAGAACACTGGTTGAGATATGGGATTGGCTATAGTGAATCGTATCAGCGTCCGGCTTTTTGTCCCCCGCTATGCTGGCCATGTACTGATCCCAATGAATTTGAGGTTTGCCTTTCAGCGTCAGTTCGGCCCATTTTACCACTGCTGGTCCGGTACCATTATTGGTGACCAGATAGGCATAGACGTCAGAGTTAAATGATCTGCCCACCTCCAGCCTGGGCCAAACAGAGGCTCTGGCATAAGCTCTGTCGATATACGCTGAGTACAGCGCTACCCCCACGGCCACCAGACTGACCAGAAGTGCCGACAGCCCAACGATCATCTCAGGTTGTTGAAACCAGCTTTTATTTTCCATACCGCCCTGTCTCCCAATTTTTTTAGGATAAGCTAATCAACGAAGGCGTCAGGTTCAAGACAAGCATAAAAAAAGCTGCCCGCAGGCAGCTTTAAAGGAACTTATCGCAGAATCCCTGTTACAGGTCGTCAGCGTTTTCAGCCAGGTAAGAAGCTACGCCGTCTGGGTTGGCAGACATGCCCTTCTTGCCTTTTTCCCAACCAGCAGGACATACATCACCGTGCTCTTCGTGGAACTGCAGCGCATCGATCATACGCAGCATTTCATCAACGTTACGACCCAGCGGCAGATCGTTCACTACCTGGTGACGCACCATACCTTCTTTGTCGATCAGGAAAGAACCACGGAAGGCAACACCGGCTTCTGGGTGCTCAACATCGTAGGCTTTACAGATGTCATGCTTCACGTCAGCAACCAGAGTGTACTGCACCTGGCCAATGCCGCCCTTGTCAACCGGGGTGTTACGCCATGCGTTATGGGTAAACTGAGAATCAATAGACACGCCGATCACTTCAACACCACGCTTCTTGAATTCGTCCATACGGTGATCGAAAGCGATCAGCTCAGAAGGACACACGAAGGTGAAGTCCAGTGGGTAGAAAAATACAACGGCTGGCTTGCCCTTGATGGCAGCAGTCAGGTTGAAGCTATCAACGATTTCACCGTTACCCAACACTGCCGCAGCGGTAAAGTCCGGGGCCGGACGGCCAACTAATACGCTCATTTAATACCTCCATCTATGGACTGAGCTAAGGATTATTCCCGTAAATCAATTGGCATTATAAGAACTTGGCCCGCACAGACAACCTATTTAGGATCAATATCATGGTTTCGCTGAAATTTTGACTCAGAACTTAAAACCCCGCAGGCTCATCCGTCGGCAAAGTCACACAGTCAGGCAGTTTTCGAGCAATCACGCGCTTTACACTGGACATTGGCGCAAAACCCGGTAAAAACTATCGGCTTTGTCACTTAAAATAAGAAAATTCAAATATGAACGCAGTCGTTGTCGCTGTGAGCCTGATGCTGGCCCTGAGCCTGGCCAGGGTCAATGTCGTGATCGCTCTGACCATCAGTGCTCTGGTGGCCGGTTTGCTTGGCGGACTTGACCTGCATCAGACCATTGCAGCCTTTAACACAGGTTTGGGAGGGGGAGCCCAAATCGCACTGAGCTACGCCTTGTTGGGAGCATTTGCCGTGGCGCTGAGCCACTCCGGCTTAACGACTCTGTTGTCCAATAAGCTGATCCGCTCTGTGGGCAAAGAGCCCAACGACAGCAATACCAGGATGGTACGTTGGGGGCTATTGATTGCTCTGCTGGCCATGGCTATTTCTTCACAAAACCTGTTACCGATCCACATTGCCTTTATCCCTATTCTGGTACCGCCACTGCTGCATCTGATGTCCAAACTCAAACTGGACAGGCGTATGGTGGCCTGTGTGCTGACCTTTGGTTTGGTCACCACTTATATGATTTTGCCCGTGGGATTTGGCGGCATCTTTCTGAACGATATTCTGCTGGCAAACCTGAAAACCAACGGGCTGGCAGCAACGGCAGGTCAAATTCCTCCTGCCATGATGTTACCGGCACTGGGCATGCTGCTGGGGATGTTGACCGCGGTCTTTATCAGCTATCGCAAACCCAGAGAGTACAATGAGCAGGAAATTCTGCGCGCAGAGCCGGAAGAGAAAATCAACAAGCGCAATATTGTGATAGCCCTGTTGGCGATTGTCGCCACCCTCTCAGTGCAGCTGTATACCGATTCGATGATCTTCGGCGCACTGGTCGGCTTTATGGTGTTCAGCTTCTCCGGTGCACTCAAGCATGTGGCAGATCAGGACATCTTCAATCAGGGTGTGCGCATGATGGCAAACATTGGCTTTATCATGATTGCAGCGGCAGGGTTTGCCGCGGTGATCAAGGCTACCGGCGAAGTCGGCACTCTGGTGTCTGCCATTGGCGGTATGCTGGGCGACAACAAGGCATTGGCAGCGTTTTTGATGCTGGCTGTGGGACTGCTGATCACCCTGGGTATCGGCTCCTCCTTCTCGACCATTCCGATTATTGCCACTATTTATGTGCCACTGGCACTGAGTTTCGGCTTTTCGGTACCGGCCACCATTGCTCTGGTTGGCACTGCCGCCGCCCTGGGCGATGCCGGCTCACCGGCATCGGATTCAACACTGGGACCGACTGCAGGTCTGAACGCTGATGGCCAGCATGACCATATGCGCGACAGTGTCATCCCCACCTTTATTCACTACAACATCCCATTGCTGGTGTTTGGCTGGATAGCGGCCATGGTGCTCTAAACCACACCAATCAATAGCCGTTCCGGTAAAAAGCCCCCGCAGTTCAGCTGTCGGGGGCTTTTGTTATCAGCTCTACATTGCCGTGCCCTGCAGCACCCGGCTTGGACGACTGCCAATTCCGTAATATCAACCCACACCGAGTTGATGTTTTAGCATATACTCCAGCAACAATTTGGCTTCCAGCCCGTTACTGCCGGTAAGCGCAGCCGTGACGCCCCGCTGATCGTCACAGGATCTGTGCTGCCCCAATTTTTCCTTGGCCTGAATATCGTCAATCTCAATCTGAAATCCCACCACAGCCGCAGCCAGTTTCTGCCGGTATTGTGCTGGCATCATCTGCTTATCCGTCAGCAACTGGGGCTCATATTCAGCAATCAGCGCATCCATCGACTGGGGTAATTGGCAGTCATCCAGCAACTCAAGCCGGCCATAGCAGTGCACCGCAGCATAATTCCAGGTGGGCACCGCCGGCGCGCTGGCGTACCAGTGTGGTGAAATATAAGCATGAGGACCGGAGAAAATGGCCAATACTCTCTGCCCTTCAATTTCTCGCCACAGATGATTGGCTTTCGCCATATGGCCTTGCAGCCATCGCCGACCACGCTCATCAACGTGCAACGTCAACGGCAAATGGGCAGCCTCCAGCGAGGGGGTAATCAAGGTTGCAAAACCATACTGTTTGATAAAAGCACCGACCCGCTCCGGCGGCATCCTGAGTTTACCCGGGATATACATATGTCTCCTTCCCTGAATGAAATTGCTATCACATCTACTGGCTGACCGAACCCTGTATGGGCTTGTGTGTCGTCCATCTACCGCTGCCAGCATAGGCTGAGCTTGAGGATTCGCCAAGCGTAATACCAATCCGCATAAGAGTTTAGTCACTCAGCGAGAATTTAAAGGTGTGAAGACAATCAGAGCAATCGAAGGTCTATCGGGATAAATCTCTCTTGGCGTCCAACAGTATGCTCTGGGCAGTATGCGCACCTTTAAACCTCGCCCTTCGGGAGGTAAGTCAGCCACACGATTACTGCACAAAATTGTTAAGTCATAAAACCACTATGCTCTCACCAATTTCGCTTGTACTCGAAAGGCTGACATGGCTCTGATGAGATCAATCTTCTATGCGGATTGGTATAATATCCAGACACAAAAAAAGGAGCCCTAAGGCTCCCTGATACATCGCAATCAGCAATGGTTATTTGGTACCGAAAATCTTGTCACCGGCATCACCCAGACCAGGCAGGATGTAACCTTTTTCGTTCAGGCACTTGTCGATAGAAGCTGTGTACAGCTCAACATCCGGATGGGCAGCTTCCAGCGCGGCAATCCCTTCAGGCGCAGCAACCAGCACCAGGGCCTTAATCGAGGTACAGCCACGCTTTTTCAGCAGATCGATAGTGGCGATCATGGAGCCGCCGGTGGCCAGCATAGGATCGACGATCAACGCAATACGCTCATCCACGTTGCTGGTCAGCTTTTCAAAGTAAGGTACCGGCTCCAGAGTTTCTTCATCACGATAGATACCCACCACTGAGATACGGGCAGAAGGGATATGCTCAAGCACACCATCCATCATCCCCAGGCCGGCGCGCAGGATAGGGACTACCGTAACTTTCTTGCCCTTGATCTGCTCAATCTCTACCGGGCCATTCCAACCTTCGATAGTGACGGTTTCAGTCTCAAAATCAGCAGTTGCCTCATAGGTCAGCAAACTGCCAACTTCTGCAGCCAATTCGCGAAAACGTTTGGTACTGATATCCCCTTCGCGCATCAGACCAATTTTGTGGCGAACCAAAGGATGTTTTACCTCAACGACTTTCATGGGTGTCTCCTGTTTTTCCTGCGTAACCATATGCAAATTTTTTCGAGTTTAGAGCATTTGTTTTTGCTATCAAACATAAAGTTTCTTCAGCGCGCCAAATCGTGAACCCCATCGCGACAAGCGTTTAAATATCAGGCAATCCGGGCATTTCACCGCGCCCCCGGCAGTACCAGTTGACTGCTGACAATTCGCCGCCAGCCCCCTGCACACGGGGACCGACAACTGTTGTGGCCAAAACTGCGGTTTAATCACTCACACCGCTCTGGTGGCAAGATCAACCCACAAAAGTTGGTTTTTACGCAGACACTGTCCGCCAGAACGGAAAATGTCAGCTTTCGACCCCGGCCCCAAGCTGATAGAATATGGCCGCACAAAAATCCAATAACGATGTACCCGAGAGGACCTCTGTGAGCACGCCTACCCCACTGAGCTACAAAGATGCCGGTGTCGATATCGACGCAGGTAACCAACTGGTCAATAACATCAAATCTGCTGTAAAACGTACCCGTCGCCCCGAAGTTATGGGTAATCTGGGTGGTTTTGGCGCACTGTGTGAACTGCCAACCAAATACAAGCATCCTGTGCTGGTATCAGGTACCGATGGCGTGGGCACCAAACTGCGTCTGGCGATTGACTACAAAAAGCATGACACCGTCGGAATCGATCTGGTGGCCATGTGCGTCAATGATTTGATCGTGCAGGGCGCTGAGCCTCTGTTCTTCCTCGACTACTACGCCACCGGCAAGCTGGATGTGGATACCGCCACCTCTGTGGTAACCGGTATCGGTGAAGGCTGTTTCCAGTCAGGCTGCGCGCTGATCGGCGGTGAAACCGCTGAAATGCCTGGCATGTATGAAGGTGAAGATTACGATCTGGCCGGTTTCTGTGTGGGTGTGGTAGAGAAAGCCGACATCATTGACGGCAGCAAAGTGGCTCCGGGCGATGCACTGATTGCACTGGCTTCCAGTGGCCCTCACTCCAATGGCTACTCACTCATCCGCAAAGTGCTGGAAGTGAGTCAGGCTGACCCGCAGCAGGATCTGTCAGGTAAACCCCTGATTGAACACCTGCTGGAACCAACCAAGATATATGTCAAATCATTGCTGAAGCTGATTGAACAATCAGACGTTCATGCCATGGCCCACATCACAGGTGGCGGCTTCTGGGAAAATATCCCCCGGGTGTTGCCGGACAATTGCAAAGCGGTGATCGATGGTCACTCCTGGCAGTGGCCTGTGGTATTCAACTGGCTGATGGAGCAGGGAAACATTGCAGAATACGAAATGTATCGCACCTTTAACTGTGGTGTCGGTATGGTCGTTGCTCTACCCAAAGACAAGGTGGATGCCGCTCTGTCCCTGCTCAATGCTGAAGGCGAACAGGCCTGGCTTATCGGCGAGATTGCAACCCGCCAAAGCAATGAAGAGCAAGTGGAGATCCGCTAATGGAATCAAGCTGTCGCATTCTGGTACTCATTTCCGGCAATGGCAGTAACCTGCAGGCCATCATCGATGGCTGCTGTGACAACCTTCAGGCCGATATTGTCGGGGTGATCAGTAATAACCCCGATGCCTACGGCCTTATTCGTGCCCACCAAAATGAAATCGATACCAGCTGTGTGATTCCCCACCAGGGTGAAAGCCGCGGTGAGTATGATGCCCGTCTGGATGCGGTTATTGCCAGATACCAGCCCGACCTTATCGTGCTGGCTGGCTTTATGCGCATTCTCAGTCATCAACTGGTTGAAAAGTATCAGGGACGCATGATTAACATTCATCCGTCACTGCTGCCCAAATACCCCGGGCTCAATACCCATGCCAGGGCAATCGAAGCAGGCGACAGCGAACATGGTGCCAGTGTCCACTTTGTGATCCCGGCGCTGGATGCAGGTCCGGTCATTTTGCAGGCCAAAGTACCTGTCTATGAAGATGATACCCCTGAGCTACTGGCGCAGCGGGTGCAGGAGCAGGAGCACGCCATTTATCCCCTGGTGGTGAAATGGTTCAGTCAGGGACGCCTGACGATGAAAAACACCGAAGCATGGCTTGACGGTGAGTTGATCGGCCCCAGCGGTTACGCGCCGGACTGATTGGTACCAGCGTAAAAAAAACCGCCTTTCAAGGCGGTTTTTTCATTCCTGAAATGTTATCCAAAGCTCGTGGATGGTGTCCCACTCCAGATAAATAACAACCATCAGCAGCAGTAACAGCAACTTGACCAGAATGGAGACATAGATATTCAGCGTTTCCAGTTTCAGTTGCGCAATTTCAACTTCTTTCGTTCTGATAATCAGCGACTTCTGACGCTCAACGCCATGCTTGTCTGTATCTTTGGTGTCAACGGGTTCGGGCGTCAACAGATCCTTGTCTTTCATCAATATCACTCTGAGTCACCGTTACGCCAGCATCCAGCTGCCAAGCCAGGTAATCGCTGTGCCATATACAGCCACCAGGATCAGCAAAGTCGCGATATTGTCTATGGTTTCTGCTTTAATTTTTCGAACTTCGGCAATCTGCCTGGCCATCTCCATATCCCTGAGATCTTCATCAAACTTTAAACGTCGCATCCCTGTATCCTGCTGCTCATGGTTGAGCAAATAACTATCACCCGTTAACTGTACCAACAGGTTACCAGCTGATTTGGTTAAAAAAAAGACCAGATAATCGACAGCGCTCACAGTTCAGCCATCTAACATTTCAAAGATATGCTGCTGATATATCAGATGCGCATTCGGCAATACGCAAAACAGCCTCCCCTAAGTCACTGACTTGGTCATACCAACAAGCCATGCTGTTAACAAATATTTCATTGAAGCCTTTGCCCAACACACTATAGATTGAGACAGACATTAATTGAGAGAATACGAATGAAGAATATTATCTGCGATATCGATGGCGTTTTATTACACAACAACAAACTGATACCCGGTGCTGACAAATTTATCCACCGCATACAGGAACAGGGAAATCCTCTGGTCATCCTCACCAACTACCCGGTCCAAACAGGCAAAGATCTGCAAAATCGCCTCGGCGCGGCCGGTATCAATGTCCCTGAATCCGTGTTCTACACCTCCGCCATGGCGACGGCCGATTTTTTGACGCACCAGGAGGGCAATAAAGCATATGTGATTGGTGAAGGCGCCCTGGTACACGAACTATACAATGCAGGATTTACCATTACCGATATCAATCCTGACTTTGTGATCGTGGGCGAAACCCGCTCCTACAACTGGGATATGATCCATAAGGCAGCCAGATTCGTCGCTCAGGGCGCCCAGTTTATTGCTACCAATCCGGACACTCATGGTCCGGCATTCAGCCCAGCCTGCGGTGCCCTGTGCGCGCCCATCGAGCGAATCACTGGCAAAAAACCTTTCTATGTCGGTAAGCCCTCCTCCTGGATCATCCGCTCCGCCCTCAACAGTATCAATGCGCATTCGGAAAACACCGTCATCATAGGCGACAATATGCGTACCGATATTCTGGCGGGTTTCCAGGCCGGACTGGAAACCATTCTGGTGACCAGCGGTGTCAGCCAACTGGACGACATCGACAAAGAGCCGTTCCGCCCCAACCATATCTTCCCCTGTGCCGGGGACATTGATGTGGTGTAATTCCTGGCAAACTGGTGCTCAGGTGACCGGAGCTATCTGCCGGATAGATGGCTCTGGCTCATCGGCAACACTCAATCACTGACTCGACCAAAATGTCAGCCCTGATTATCCAGTATCCACACCCGCAGAAGGCTTTCACTCTGGTGCCGGGACACTGACCGGATAACCTGCCGGCATGATGTCCGCACCTGATTGAACACTATCCGTTAGCTCCACCGGGATACCAGGGAGAAAGCACAATAGATGACATGCAGCAGATATCAGCAGCAGGACTCTCATCGGCGCCCTGTTCCTCTTCAGCGGATTGTTTCCATCCTTTAGCAGCGTGGCCCGAAGAGCACTCATCATTCAGCAGTTGCATCATCACTGCTCAACATGGCAATTCTTCAAATCACGATAGTGATCTGCTAATTCAAACGCCCCGGCGACAGCACAAATTATCAAATCAATACAACATTCAACAAACAAAAACACAATCAACAATAATCACCCCAAATATAGTGGCGTTAACACACCAAAAACCACAAAAATACCAATGATTATTCATTTTCAAATTTGGCATTTTAAAAAAATCATGGCACAGTAAAACCAATTCACTGCATTGGTTTTGTTGGAGTATTTTTTATGTGTTCTATTTTCGCCATTCTCGATATCCAATCCGATCCTGCCACTTTACGCACGCTGGCGCTGGAAATGTCCAGACTGATGCGTCACCGCGGCCCGGATTGGTCAGGGATCTATGCCGATGATAAAGCCATCCTGGCGCATGAGCGTCTGGCGATTGTCGATGTCGATCACGGTGCGCAACCCCTGCTCAGCGCAGATGAGTCACTGGTGTTGGCAGTCAATGGCGAAATCTATAACCACAAGGAGCTCAAGGCCCAATTGGGTGATAAGTACAGCTATCGCACCAATTCCGACTGTGAAGTGATACTGGCGTTATATCAGGAATACGGTACTGACTTTCTGGATATGCTCAACGGTATCTTCGCCTTTGTACTGTATGACAAGAAGCAGGATACCTGGCTGATTGGTCGTGACCATATGGGGATTATCCCGCTGTATACCGGCTTTGATGCCGAAGGCAACTTCTATGTGGCGTCTGAAATGAAAGCGCTGATGCCGGTGTGCAAAACTGTCGCCGAGTTCAAACCCGGCCAGTATCGTTATGGCAAAGATACTGATCCGGTGCGCTACTACACTCGCGACTGGATGAGCTTTGATGCGGTTAAAGACAACAGTGCCGACCGTCAGGAGTTACGTCAGGCGCTTGAAGGTGCAGTCAGACGTCAGCTGATGTCCGATGTTCCCTATGGCGTGCTGCTATCCGGCGGGCTGGACTCCTCTATTATTTCCGCCATTACCCAGACCTTTGCCAAGCGCCGCATCGAAGATGACGGGGCTTCCGATGCCTGGTGGCCGCAATTGCACTCCTTTGCTGTAGGCCTCAAAGGCGCGCCGGATCTGGCTGCAGCGAAAAAGGTGGCTGATGATATTGGCACCATACACCATGAGATCCATTTTACCTTTCAGGAAGGCCTTGATGCGCTGCGTGAAGTGATTTATCACCTGGAAACTTATGATGTCACCACCATCCGTGCCGCCACGCCAATGTATTTGATGGCGAGGAAAATCAAAGCCATGGGTATCAAAATGGTACTGTCCGGAGAAGGTGCAGACGAACTGTTTGGTGGCTATCTGTACTTCCACAAAGCGCCCAATGCTCAGGCGTTCCATGAAGAGCTAGTACGCAAACTCGATAAGCTGCATCTGTTTGACTGTCTGCGGGCCAACAAAGCCATGGCAGCCTGGGGGGTGGAAGCCCGGGTTCCTTTCCTCGACAAAGAGTTTATGGACGTGGCCATGCGCATCAACCCTCAGGCCAAAATGTCCGTCGATGGGCGTATTGAAAAACAGATCCTGCGTGAAGCCTTTGAAGACAAATTGCCGGCTGAAGTTGCCTGGCGTCAGAAAGAGCAGTTCAGTGACGGGGTTGGCTACTCCTGGATTGATGGTCTAAAAGAGCAGGCCGCCGCCCAGGTCAGTGACAAAGATCTGGCCAATGCCCACTTCCGTTTCCCTTACAACACCCCGGAAACCAAAGAGGCCTATTGCTATCGCAGCATATTTGAAGAGCTGTTTCCCCTGCCCTCTGCTGCGCAAACTGTACCGGGTGGCAAATCAGTCGCCTGCTCGACACCCGAAGCACTGGCGTGGGATGTCAGTTTGCAGGGCGTGATTGACCCATCAGGTCGAGCAGTACGCTCGGTTCACGCAGATAGTTACTGAAAAAAAAACGCTGTGGGAAACTGCAGGTAACCTTCCAACCTGCACTGCCCATACAACCAGTCCCCTCCCGGTGCGAACATCATCACTGGAGCACAATGCACAGCGATCCGGCTGGAGCCGGCTCGCTTTTTATCTCATAATGAGTTTTTCCCCTTTCACCACCAACAACTTATGACATCAAACCGCTTGTTGATGGGCTATAGTCTCATTTTTGCTGTTGTTTTTATCTGGTCCGCCATTGCGCCTTTGGACCGCTTTACCTGGTTTCTGGAAGTCCTGCCGGCCATCATCGGCTTTGTACTGCTGGCCACGACCCGGCATCGGTTCCCCTTTACACCTTTGCTTTACAGCCTGATCCTGATCCACTGCATTATTCTGATGGTGGGCGGGCATTACACCTACGCCGAAGTGCCGCTGTTTGACTGGCTCCGCGATGCCACCGATGGCAACCGCAACAACTATGACAAACTGGGACATTTTGCTCAGGGATTTATTCCCGTAATGATTGCCCGGGAAATTACTATTCGCCGCCATGTGTTTAAATCCGGCAGCTGGCGCAATTTCTTCATTGTGTGTTTTTGTCTGGCCTTCAGCGCATTTTACGAATTGATTGAATGGTGGGTTGCGCTGGCATCCGGAGAGGGTGCCGAGGCTTTCCTCGGCACTCAGGGTTATGAGTGGGACACTCAAAGTGATATGGGCTTTGCGCTGCTGGGCGCCATCATTGCGTTAATCACGCTCAGTCGAACACACGACAGGCAGCTGGCAGAATTACCGTCAGCCTGAGGTCACTGCGTGTCCCCAAACGGCATATTCATTGCCGTTTGGGTCTGCAAAATGAAAACGTCTGCCGCCGGGGAAACTGAAAATCCCTTTGGTGATCTCTCCGCCGGCATTCTCAACTGCCGCCTGAGTCTGCTCCAATTGTTGGCTGAACAGTACGATCAGCGGGCTGCCTTTGTTGACATTGAATGTCAGCGCATCCTGATAAAACCCGCCGTCTATCCCGGCATTGGTAAAACAGCTGTAGTGTGGACCATAGTCCACAAACTGCCAGCCAAATACCCGGGTAAAGAAGGCTTTGGTGGTATCAAGATCCCGTACCGGCATCTCGATGTAATTGATGCAGTTGTGACGTTCCATCGGCAAGACCCAATTTGAGGACTGGAAGTCTCAGCTTAGCGCTGCATCACGGCGGCGGCAAATCCAATCACGCCACCAAACACCCCACCCCAGACCACCAACCAGCCAAGATGTTCACGGATCATCTGCTGCACCATGATCTTGACCATCTGCGGCGTGAGCTCATCAAGCCGTTGCCGGACGATCTCTTCGATGTTTTTCTGCATCTCCGCCATAATGTCGGGCTGCTCCAGCTCACCTTTAAGCAGTTCATAAAACTGCTCACTGGAGGCCATTTCCGTCAGCGAGGATTTCATTTTGTCGATAAAAGGCTGTTTCAGCGGCTGCAATGCCTCGACACCTCCAAACATGGCCAACATACCACCAAAAGATGACTGACCAACGGTTTCAACCAGAGCGTCAAACGAAGGCTCCAGATCAATTTTCTGGATCACAGGCGCCAAATCCAGATGTGCCGGACTGCCCTCAGACTGACTGAGAAAACGGTCAATATTCTCGCGGGTGAAAAATTGCTCCATCATCAGGGTTGCGATAGCCGCTTTGAACTGTTCGAACCTTGCCGGAATGACACCAGACCCATAAAGGCCGGGCACTTTTTCAAACAACATGTGCACCGCCAGCCAGTTGGTCACCGCACCGGAAAGTGCAAATAACCCCACTGTCAGCAGGATATTGGAAGGTAAAAGGTAACCGGCAACGACCAGTGCCGCCGCCAGTAGATTGGTAACCAGACTTTTATTCAAGGAAACTTCCCCATACAAATCAGTGAATAAAACGCGCGTATTGTAATACGAAATCCACCGACCGCCAGAGGCAGTTCACATCCAGGTTCTGGGGTGCTTTCTTAACTCGCGGTAATCAAAAGACAAAACATGGATACGTTCGATGGGGACCCCACCAAGAAACGCCCGCTCCTGGCCTTTCAGCACCATCTTGGGTTCACCGCACAAAAACACCCTGTGACTGCGGTCATAGCTATGTCGGCCTGCCGCAAGTTCCAGCGGGTCCGCTAGGCGCACCCGTTTGCCGTCAACCTGATGCTTTTCAGACTCGGCACTGATACAGGCCTGATAATAGAAGTTGCGGTGCAGCAGCATCTTTTTGAGCATCTCTTTGTGCTGATACAGATCCGCTGAATTCTTGCCACTGTGATACAGAAAAATATCGCCTCTGTGCCCGCGGCTCAGTGCTTCTTCGGCAATACCGGCCACAGCGCCAAGACCGGTGCCACTGCCGATAAGCACCAGAGTATCGTCGGGCAATCCGGGAAAATAATGACAATAGCCCCAGGGCCCCTGCAACTGCAGCAAATCATCCCGTCGGGCGCTGTGATACAGCCACTGACTGAAATCCCCATTCACCTTGCGCCTGACGTGCACTTCGACCATACCCGGTTCAGCCACTCTGGCAATCGCATAAGTACGGCTGACGCCATCGGGACGTCTCAGGTTAATACATTGACCAGCCTGATATTTTCGGTCTTCCGGAACCCTCAGGGTAACGGACACGATATTGTCAGTCAGTATCCGCTTATCGGCTATCGGGGTGTCGAGATACAGAGCCTGAGGCTCAGGTGTTGTTAACACCATATTGGGCGCTGGAATGCACTGACAGGCAAACACCAATCCGGCACGCTTTTGTTCCGGCTCCAGTCCCCGCTGAGAGATCATCGTCAGGTCGCCCTGAACATGCTGCAGCAGACAAGAGCGACAGCGGCCCTTCTTGCAGGAATAATTGGCCGGATATTCATACCTGAGCAGAGTGTCCAGCACGGTTTCGCCCGGTTGGGCGTGAAAACATTGGCTATCCAAATAAAAAAGTGTCATTTCCCCACCAAAAACCTGTCCATGCCTGAGCGCATTTAAAGAGGTCACCCGGACCAAAGGTCCAATCAGCGGCTGCTACTTTTTTATTATGGTTGCTGAATGAATATCAGCATCTTTATTTGAGAAATTACTCCCATGAATCAGATTGCCCTGCAATCTGTCAGAATAAAAGCGCTTTCTCATGATAGTAAGCCTATGTCTTTGGTATCTGCTGTCAAGTACAGCGCCATTGCAACAGCCCGGTCTACGGCAAAAACAGACTGGTAATATATTGAAAGTAATTACTTTTTATTACTGCCTCCCGGCCAGTATTGATTGTCCCTGAAGTCATATAACCATTCTGGTCGATAGACGACCAATAACGTCAGCGCCATCCCATTCAACAGCGCCTCGGGAAATGCCAGCAGTGGAATAAGGTTGAAGTAACGATCCACCAACTCTGCCCAGGAATAATCTGTCGTCAGCCACAACCAGGAGCCCCAAAGCAACATATGGCTTATCAGTACCAGTCCGGCATTAAAAAAGCCGGCGCAGAACAGATAAACAAACAGGTTTCTGGGTAACAGATGAAACCCGCGGCTGTATACGGTGAAACTGATAAACAAAGGTAAAACTGCGCCAAACAATGCGTAGGGCGCGATCCAGCCAGCCTGTCCCTGAACCAGCAAGGCGAACAGACTCACCGGCATAATCACGGCGATACTGGCAAGGCGCCATCCAAACATCTGCATCAATACCACCAACCCGAGAAAATGCACATGCAACTGTTGATAAATGCTGGCATTGAGCATCCACAACAGATTGAGCGCCATCAAGGACCACAGCAGGCGACGCTGCCTGTCTTTATCAGCAAGCAATTGACCGACATCCCGTTTGGGCCAGATAAGCCAAAACCAGATGAGCAGTAACACCAGGGCAAACAAATCGCCAGGCGTAAATTGCCAGTCAATATGAGTCAACTTGCCGCCGACCAGATCCCAAAGCGTCACAACTCCCCCAAACCGACGAATAAGGTTATGATAGACAAAAGCATAATATTGGGCCCCCACAAATGTCGACCCACCAGATTCTGACGCTGTTGTTAACCGGAACCCTGCTGGTTGGCTGCAGTACCTCCCCCTCCCCGGAAAAATACGCAGGCAAAATCCGTGATCAGCTCACCACAGATATCAAAGACAACAGCCTGAAGCTTTTTACTTACCGGGCAACACTGGCACTGCCTCCGGCACTCTCAACCGCCAGACCACAAAACCGGCAGGAGGCAATTAAAATTGCCCGACAGACGGAAGATGCCAGGGAGGAATTTGAACAGCAGTTTGAACTTGGACTGGCCAGAACCCTTGAGATGACGGGCTATTGCCGTGAAGGCTACCTGGAGCTGTTTCGTATTGTTGAAGCAGATCGCGGAGAATTAAAGGGCGAGTGCAACGAAGGCGCCAGTGCCGAAGATATAAAGCGTTTCAGTCACAACTGAATACCATGCCTCAAGTTCCGGCATCCATCATCTGTACGGGAGTCGATTCAAGTGGCTGACAAAACCGGCAGTCCGCGGATTCGCTGAATTCATGTCGGCCATATCGCCGCCAGTCTTTGCCCAACTCAAAGGTTGGGCAAAGACCTTGAGTGGCAAAATAACACCTCTAACTAACTGCAAAACAGCGCATTCAGCGCCGAGAGCCTGCCACGCCAGCGCCACCAAACATGATCAACTGCGCTCTGTCGTTCCACTGCCTGTTTTAACTGCAATCAACTCACTTGCAAGCACTTCATGCATGTGATAATCGTGTTAACAAAATTTAAACATGGAGAAGAACATGAACAAACTACTGCTGATTATCCTGGCCATTTTGCTGCCACCTGTCGCTGTATTTCTGCAAAAAGGAGTCGGTCAGGATTTGGTGATCAACATCATTCTGTGCCTGCTGTTTTTCGTGCCAGGCATCATACATGCGTTGTGGGTGATTACCCGCTGAGTCCAGACAGGCGTATTGCTGCGTCAGTGGAGTTTAACTCATACACTACCGCGATACGCCGAATAATTGCCGGTTACAGACAGTGCTCTGAGAGCACTGTTTTATTTTGCTCATGTCCACAATCGCAGGAGCTCTTCGACCGTCGTATCAAGCCATGAATGACGGACATATCCGGCGGGCCTAACCGCCTTTACATTCAGCCGATGGCCCAACGCAAGCGACCTGGATGCCCGGATCTCAACAAAGCTCAAAGCTGATTTTGTACAGGTGGGTTATCCCGGGATAGATCTGCTGGATCACTGCCTTGAGTTGCTCCAGCGACATATTTTCCTGCTGCGCCTCTTTGGGCCCCAGATCGTCAAATTCAATCTCCTGCACAGCAATAATGCGGATATCACAAAACCAGCGGTCATCTTCCAGGGTGTAAACGGGCAACTTTTGCCCGGCAATCACCCCGGATTCACTCTCATCTCTGAGGGTAATGGTCTTTTTTCCAGCCAGTATGTCGGCTTCAAAACGGCTAAAAAATGTTATCTTGTCCACAGAGTTAATCTCAGTACAGTCTGCTGGTTTAATGAGTTTGCGCGGATTATATGACGAGACCATGTCAAAGCCCATGCCAAACAGCAATATTAGCCAGATGCCCCGGCATGGGGTAGAATGCGCGCCCAATGCAGATGACCGCCCCGACAAGCCGGTCCCGGAGTATGCCATGAACAAGAAGCAAAAGTTGATCAAACAGATGGCCAAACGTGCCAAGGCCAGAGAAAACAAAAAAGAGAAGCCAAATCCAAGCAGTAAAGCCAAGCCCAAGTACATTTCCAAGGCTGAGCGGGCCAAACTGGAAGCGCTGGCGGCAACTCAGGATGACGCTCCTGCACAAGAGCAGGCCACATCCGGCAGTCAGGAGCAGGCTGAATAATATCAAGGACCCATTCGGGTCCTTTTTATCGCCTTTAGCCTGTAGGCTTGCGCTCGTCCTGCTCACCCAGTTGCATCTGCACACAGGATGACGACAACGCACTGGAACTGGCCGGGGTCAGATCGTCAAAGCCATCCGGCTCAGGTCGATGCAAACGCTGCACCCGGCTGACCAGTCTGAATGCCACCCATACCCCGGCCAGCCCAAACACCACTGCCCCAAACGCCTGTCCCAGTAATACGCCATGCACTCCGCCCCACTGCCCGCCCAGATAGACAAATGGCACAGTGCCCAGAGTCGCCTTACCGACATTAAACAAGGTGGAATACTTGGCCTGACCGAGGTTGTTGAAAGAGGCATTGGCGACAAACAAAATGCCGTTAAAAATGAAGAACACTGCGATATAGGTCAGGAAGAAGCTTGCGATATCAGCGCTTTGTCCACTTAAATCAAATGCATCAATGAGCGGCTCACGGCACAACAGCAGGATCAGGCAAACGGCCAGCACATACAAAGTACAGAACTGAATCGCCCTGATAAGTGTTTCCCTGACCCGCTCAAATGCCCCGGCGCCGAAGTTCTGGCCGACAATCGGCCCAATGGCGCCGGAAAGCGCGAATATCATCCCAAAGGCGACCGGGATCACCCGCCCCACCACTGCCCAACCGGCGACGTAGGCATCGCCATACTCAGCAACCGCGCGGGTAACAAACCCATTGCCGATGGGCGTCGCGATATTGGTGAGCATGGCCGGAATTGCGATAGCCAGAATCACCGGAAGATCCATTCTGAAATCTGCCAAGCTGAATTGCCCAAGCAGACGATGCTTCACTACCACGCCCCGCGCAGCAACCAGCAGCACAGTGATCCTGGCCAGCACAGAGGCGACTGCCGCACCTTCAATGCCCATGGCAAACAGAAAGATAAACACAGGATCCAACGCCGCATTCACCGCCCCACCGGCAAGTGTCGACATCATGGACAATCTGGCGTCGCCCACCGCTCTTAACGCCGCCCCCAACGCCATTGCCAAACAGATAAAGGGCAATGATGGCACCAGAATATAGAGATATTCCGAAGCCAGTATCTTGGTCCTGCCACTGGCCCCCACCAAATCCAGCAATTGGGGAATTTGCCAGGTCACCAGTGCCGAAACCAGTATTGAGGTGATCAGGGTAACCAGCGCCGCATTCATCAGCAGCCGACGGGCCGCCGCCACGTTTTTCTGCCCTATCGCTCTGGATACCACAGCGCCCAGCGCAATAGAAAGCCCGATGCCGATGGAAGTGGTGAAAAACGAAATGGTGCCCGCATACCCCACAGCAGCAGCCAGCTCCTCTTCCCCCAGCAGGCTGAGGAAAAACATATCCAGCAGGTCCACCACAAACAGCGCAGAAATCCCCACTGCTGCGGTGGAACTCATGACCCAGATATGACGCATAATGCTGCCGTCAACGAACTTGGCTTCCCCCATGAAACTCCCTTTTATCCTGTCGTTTTAAATATCTTCAGGTAACTCGCTGCCACAGCGATTACAGTAAAGAGCCTGAGGATCATGTCCGGTTTTCAAACAGTTGGGACAACGGCGTAAATCACGCCGTTGCACAATTTGCTGATGGATCTCAGCAGTCACAATACCGCTGGGAATGGCAATGATGGAGTAACCCACCAGCATGGTGAAGGCGGCGATGGCCTGCCCCAGAGCCGTATGAGGCGTGATATCACCATAGCCGACTGTGGTAATGGTCACAATGGTCCAGTACATGGACTGGGGAATGGAGGTAAAACCATTATGAGGTCCCTCAACGACATACATGATGGCACTGAGCACCATCACCAGCAGACTGATAGAAAAGAAAAATACGAAAATTTTACGGCTCGACAGCATCATTGCCCGCAGCAGCATGTTGCCCTCACTCAGGTAACGGATGAGCTTGAGCACCCTGAATACCCTGAACAGCCGCAACACCCGGATAACCAGCGCCATATGCGCGCCGGGAAACAACAATTCCAGGAAACTGGGCAGTATCGACAACAGATCAACCACCCCATAAAAGCTGCGCACATATTGCCAGCGCGATGCCGAGCAATAGAGTCTGAGTATGTATTCGATGGTAAACAGGATGGTAAACATCCACTCCAGCAACATGATCTGCTGACCATATTGCTGTTGCACATGGGAGACGGTCTGCAGCAACACCAAAGCCACACTGAGAATAATACAAATGATCAGGACGATATCGAACCAGCGTCCCGCCGGGGTGTCGGTCCCGAAAATGATGGTTCTGAGCTTCAGTCTCAGTACACTGTCTTCAGACTCTTTGGTCATGGAATTACCTGTAAGATGGGATCTTTCTCAAAAAAGCTGCCGATACTGTTACACCGGCGGGGTGAAATCTCAAGCCCAAATCCTGCTGTATCCACAGCGAAATAGTGTAAGATGCAGCGGTAAATTTGCCTTTCATTCCGGAGCGTCGATGCGTTGCCTGCTTGCGTTACTTCCCCTGCTCGTCAGTCTGCCTCTGCAAGCCGTGGATCTGGTTGTCGTTGAAAAAGCGCAGCGCACCATGACCCTGTATCAGGACGGCCAGGAAGTAAAACGGTTTCATATTGCCATGGGCGATTCACCGAGCGGACACAAGCTGCAGGAAGGCGATCAGCGAACCCCACAGGGCCGATATATACTGGACTACAAAAAGCAGGACAGTGCCTATTACCGCTCCATCCATATCTCCTATCCCAATGCGGCTGACCGTTTACGGGCAGAAGCGCTGGGCGTCAGCCCAGGTGGTCAGATCATGATCCACGGGGAAAATCCCAACTCAGCGCTTTCCCCTGAAGAGCAGCAAGCCTACAACTGGACCAACGGCTGTATCGCCGTCACCAACAAAGAGATGGATCAACTCTGGCAGCTTATCCGCCCCGGCACTCCCATTGAAATCTGGCCTTAAAGTCCATGTTGAGAAACCAATGAGCACACAACCCCTATTAAGCATCCATACACTTGACGCAAGCTGGAGTGATTTTGCCCGCGAAATTGAGGCATTCATTGCCCGACTGGGCCTCAGCCATCTGCAGTTAAGCTGCGATCACGCCGCGCTGCGGGTCAACGATAGTGATACCGCGGCCAGACTGGCCGATGAATTTACCCGCCGGGGCCGGGTAATCTCCAACAACATCATCAATGGCCGGCCGATCCTCATCATCAAACTGGATGAACCTTTGCAGCTTGGCGAGCAGAGTGTCTACTGTGTCGAGTTGCCGTACCCCGGCGACAAACTCTACCCACAGCAAGGCTGGGAACATGTTGAGCTGGTACTGCCGGTCGCCGCCACTGACTGCGAACAACTGGCCAGCGCCCTGAGTGAACAGGTTCCGCACATCGCCGCCGTGTTGTCCGGTGACACAGAGATCAAGGTCAAATTAAGCTCTCCCCGGGGTGAGCATGAACGTTTGCCCAATCCAACCATCGCTTTCAAGCTCGGTGGACTGTGTGTCAAGATACATGCCCACAGCATTGAAGCTGTCATCGCCAGCGAACAAGGCTGCCAATAAAAAGGAGAACCGACCTTGGCCTCAACCCTGCCGTTTTCTCAGGCCTGTGAAAATAACAGGCACCCCATTCTGGATGAACTCAGGCCAAGGTTAAAAACCGCGCTGCGGCTGCTGGAAATAGGCAGCGGCACAGGTCAGCACGGCAGTTTCTTCGCCACACGTTTACCCCATCTGGAGTGGCAGATGTCGGATTTGCCGGGCAACATACCTCATCTGCAATTGCGTCAGGCTCAGGCTGGCCGTGCCAACCTGCCGGCAGTCATCACGCTGGATGTCACCCAGCCGACTCATCTGGGTCAGTTTGATGCGGTATTCAGCGCCAATACCCTGCACATCATGCCCGCCAGCGCCATCAGCAACTTTTTTGAATGTGCCGCCATGCATTTGCCCATCGATGGACAACTCTTTGTTTACGGCCCTTTTATGTATCAGGGACTGTATACCTCAGAATCCAACCGGGAATTTGACCTGTGGCTGCAGGAACGCAATCCCCGCTCCGGATTACGGGAGATTGATGATATCTGTCACTGGGCACGCGCCGCCACATTACAGCTGCAGGAAGATATTCCCATGCCTGCCAATAACCGTTTGTTGGTGTTCGTAAAACATGCAGGCTATTGAAATTTAATCAAGTGATGCATTTTCAGCGACGGCTGGCTTATGTGTAACAGCCTTAGCGGGTATGCTGATACACGAATAGTGCGAAAACCTAAGGAAATATCATGGGCTCTGTTGCCACCAAAACCCATCCAAACGGGCTGGAATATGTTGAAATCAGTACCGCCCTGTGCAAAGCCCGCATCTTCATGCAGGGTGCCCAAATCGATTACTTTGAACCCGTTGGGAAAAAACCACTGCTGTGGGTATCCAGCGCCGATGACTATCAGCCCGGCAATGGTATCCGTGGCGGTATTCCTGTGTGCTGGCCCTGGTTTGGGATGAGCGATAAAGACGGCTTTCCGCAACACGGTTTTGCCCGTACCCGCCTCTGGTCAATGGAGTCTGTACAACTCCACGGCGATGTTGCCAAACTGAAATTTGTGCTGCATATCAAGGATGCCGATCGCCAATTCTGGCCTCATCTCACCCGGGTCGCCATTGAGTTTGAGTTGAGTGATACCCTGAAAGTCAGCCTGGTCAATGAAAACTGCGGCCATGAAACCGTCACTCTGACTCAGGCGCTGCACACTTACTTCCCCATTGCCGATATTCATCAGCTCAAAGCCAGTGGTTTTAGCGGTGCCAAATACATTGAATTTGCCCGGGGCCCTTATGTTCAGGAGGGCGATGAGGTGCTGTTCGACCGGGAAACCGACCGGGTCTATACCGAACTGTCGCCAGTACAGTTGTTGCATACGCCCGATGGCACCATTGAAGTTGGCCGTGAGCACAGTCACTCAGCAGTGCTGTGGAATCCCTGGATTGATAAATCCAAATGGCTCAGCCGCTTTAATGATGAAGACTATCTGACCATGGTGTGTCTGGAAGCGGCGAATGTGCTTGAAGATAAGCTGGTACTGGAGCCGGGCCAGTCGCACACCCTGACCACCACCATACGCTGGCTGTAACAGGCAACAGAATATGAATGGCAAACGCTGGCTTTGGGGACTGGGCACCACACTGCTGCTCAGTCTGCTTCTGCTGGTGCTTTGCCGGCAATGGTTGGTCAACACTCTGGCCAACCACTTCCTGGCACCCTATCAACTGCAGCTTAAGTCGCTGGACTACAGCATCACCGATCTGCGCTCTGTCACCATTCATCGGCTGCTGCTGAGCCATCAGCAAAATACACTCACCCTTGAGCAGGTCGACATCAATTTGGGTGTTCCTTTCTACCGGATAAATCGCACCAACATCGCTGCTATCCACGTCCAGGCTCAGGAACTGTTGCTGACCCTCCCCCAGCTGCCATTCATACCATCAGCGCCGCAACAGCCCAGCACGGATCACAGTCAGGCCTTTCCCATACCGGGAGATTGGGTCACACTGCTGCCGCACCTTGATATTGCCCGTGCGCGTTTGAACCTTGCCGGAGTATTGCTGGATATCGATAAAGCGGCGTTGGCAGCTCTGTCATCTGCCAAGGCAAATCACCCTGAGTCTCAGGGCATCAGATTCAGCGCCCGCTTGGTTCAGGCCGGGGCGGTCTCAAAAACTGCGCCTCACAACCAGCCAGCGCTGGCCACGCTGAGTGGTCAATGGACCCGCAGCCAGCTGACGCTGGATATCGGGCTTGAACTGTCGCCGCTGCCCGCCCTCGCCGCTGACCTTGACAATGCCCAGGACAACTCATGGCGCAACGCCCAGGATGCTCAGACCAAGACGGTGACCGCATCCGGGGCGCCATCACCAATCCCCAACGACCCGAGCATGCGCGCTATCAAGGCGCTCGCTCGCGTTACGTTGACCGGTCAGGCGCAAGTGAAGATGCAACTCAGTCCCGATGAGGGTCTCAATGCCCGGGGCGAGCTTTCCAAGGTCACTGTAGCCGGGGAACTTTCAGACATTTTGGCAAGCCCCTTCACACTCATCCCGGCTGACGTCAGCGCGGTGCACTCACAATCCCAGGGCTTCAAAATAAGCACCGATCTGCTGGCATTTGGCTTTACTCAACGTGAACAGCACAGCCGCTTACTCAAGCTGCAACCTGCAATACTGACGCTGAATATCGACAATCTGCCCGCGCTGTTGGCCGATAGGCTGATACCGACACACTCAGTCACAGCTTCGCCGGCGGCAGCTGCAGAGTCGGCGATGGCGACGGACACAGATACAGAGTCAGGCACTGGGACAACGACTGAGACAGTTGCGGGATCAGTGACTGGGCCAGGTTTAGCAACCGACAACGCCGCAGAGCCGGTAAGGAACAAGCAGCCACAATCGCTGCGCTCTGTGCTGGCAATACCTGAGCTGTCGCTGCAATCACCACTGACTATCAGCTGGCACTCCACGCTGACTCTGGCGATTCACTCAACCCCGGCAGCATCACATGATCCGGACGCCAAATCCCAAACAGAGCAGCAACAAACGCAGCAATCAGTGCAAATGCCACATCCTGATGCTCAAGACAGGGCAGCATCCGCGCTCAAGCAAACATTTGAGCCAGGACAAGTGACTGCGACCGAGCGAGAGCTCAGTGCCGGAACCACAGGAGCGCTGACTATCACCCTTGGCCCTCAGTCACTGATATTGACACAGCCTGCCCTCAGCTGCCGGGCGAGCTGTGCGCTGACTGCCGCCTATCAGCTTACACTTAAACATCAGGCGCTTGATGGTTCCCGGCTGCAGTCCTATGTCCCGGTTGCCGCGCACTGGCAACTGGGCCAGGGCACAATAACGGCCAGCGGCCGGATCGCCGCTGATTTTCCGGTGAATAAACAGGACTCAGCTCAAGCGGCAACGAAGGGCAATGAGTTACCCTTGGCAGAAACACTGCAGGCCAAGATTAACGGCGAGCTTGACTGGTCACCTGCATGGCTGAAACATGGCGCGGAGTTTTACACTCAAGAACCACAGTTGAAGCTGGGCACTGAGATTGAATGGGACAAAGGGCTGATTCGTGTGCAACAAACCAGCCTCAATCTAAAGCTGCCCAGTCTCAGGCTGGATCAGCCTCAGGGTTATCTCGACGCCGCCTTCAATACCGCGCTGTCGATTGACTCGCTGATCATTGACCCACGGCTCAATGACTCCCGGTTAAATGACTCAGCACGCGTTGATTCCCACAGCGGTATTGATTCACACCGCGGCGCCGCAACGGCCGATGACACACAGATTGCGGACTCAAAATCCCGGGAATCCCGGCTCCCTTTCACTGTGCAAACGGCAGCGCCAATCAAACTGTCCATGGAGCTGAATGATGCCAGCGCTGAATTGAATCGTCGGCACTGGACCTTACCACCGGTCAGTCTGAAGCAGACACTCAACTGGTCTCTTACGGCTGACTCTGCAGTAAAGACAGTAAATTCATCGGCAAATCAAACCTGGTTAACCAGTGATGAGCGCTGGCAATGGGGCGACATTTCTGCCACCAGTCAGCACCGCCTCACCGGCTCGAAAGATGCCCGCTGGCAGTTGCAGGGACAATGGCAAACTTTCGCCTTACTGCCAACACTGCAGCAAACACTGGCATCAGCCGTGCCACCTAAGCTTTGGCGCCAATATTATCCGCAGGAACTCACTCTAAAGGGGTCGGTACAGCTGCAGGCAAGCACGCAACTGGATGTAACGTTGCCCGGCAGGCACAAACTTTCGCCTGTCGCTAACTGGCAAATTGACTTGCATCCTGAATTCAACCTCCCTTCCGCCAAATGGCAGCAAATCATCTTTGAGCAGGGTAAATTCAGCGGCCATTGTCGCGCCGGCGCTCAATTTGCCGATGTCCGCTGCGATGACCTGTTGCTTACACTGGGCAACTTCAATCCCGGTCTGCCCATCACCGACATCCATCTTGCCGGTCATATCAATGCCGAAGTCAGCGGTGGGGGCGAACTGAATATTCAGGGCCGGGGCAAGGTACTTGATGGCGAATTTCTGCTGCCTGAATTCATCCTCAGCAAACACTCGGTATCCAGCGCCTATTTGGTGTTGCAGGGGTTGAGTCTGCCCAAATTATTGGCCTTGCAACCGCTGGAAGGCGTTACCCTCACCGGGATTTTTGATGGCGTGTTGCCCGCGAAAATTGATCATGGCAAGGTCAGCGTCTCAGGAGGCCGCCTGGCCGCCCGCGCCCCGGGAGGCCAGATAGCCATTACCGACAACCCGACCATCACTCACCTGAGGCAAACTCAGCCCCAGTTGGATTTCGCCTTTAATGTCCTGACAGATCTGCATTACAGCAGTCTTTACAGCACCTTTGATATGCAGCCCACTGGTGAGGCGGAATTAAAGGTGCATATCGAAGGCAACAGTCCGGGCATTACCCGCCCTATTGAATTCAACTACACCCATCAGGAAAATCTGTTGCAGCTGTTGCAAAGCCTGCAAATAGGCAACACACTGCAACAACGACTGCAAGACTCACTCGAATAAGGGGAATTTCGGTGAAACTAATAACCCACGCCAGCCTTGCCACCCTTGCGTTACTGCTCGGCGCCTGCACGCCCACAGTCAAAATTGAGGCGCCGGACAAACCGATTGTGATCGATCTGAACGTCAAGGTGGAACATGACATCCGCATTAAAGTCGATAAGCAGGTGGATAGCCTGTTGCAAGACAAGAGTTTGTTTTAGTGAAAGGAGTACAGCCATGAAAACCATTTTCGCTGCCTTTGCCGCGCTGCTGATCTCTGTAAGTGCCTATGCAATGACCTTGCAGGAAGCCAAAACCCAGGGATATTTGGGGGAGCAACTTAACGGTTATCTGGGTCAGGTTCATCCTAACCCGGCGGCAGCCGCTGTGATGCTGGAAGTGAATGCCAAACGAAAGGCCGAATATGAAAAAATTGCCAAGCAGAATGGCGTCAGCCTGACCTTTGTCGAACAACAGGTAGGCAGTAAAGCCATCGCAGCCGCCAGTGCCGGGGAATACATTCAGAGTGAGCAAGGCGGCTGGGTAACCAAACCCTAATGTTTGCGCACAGGCGGCACTGTCCACCAGGTCAGTGCCCGCCACAGCCACTCCATCGGTCCTTGTCTGAAGTACGCAAGCCACACCGAACTGAGCATAATCTGCCCGATGCCAATCAACAGCGCGACCACAAACAGCATCTCCCGCCCCAGACTGGCGTACCAGCCCAGCCCCCATCCGAAAAACAGCCAGGCCAGGATCAACGATTGGCTGAGATAATTGCTCAGCGCCATCTGACCGACCCTGCGGATCCCCTGCTGCAGCCACAGCCATTTGCCTGATTGTAGCCACAGACACAGCGCTCCCATATAGCCCAGCGACATCAGTACAGATGCCAGCAGATTGGGCAGGCTGCCGAAATTCAGCCAGGCCGCCATGTCCCAGCCCCGAGCATGATTCCACCACACGCCCCAGAGCGACATCAGCAGCCCGGAGCCTATTCCCATCAGCGCCAGCCGCTGGTACCCGGATGTCTCACCACGTCCCTGCAGCACGCCCTGTCTCAGCAGCGCCGCCCCCAGACACATCATCGCCAGCGCTTTGCAGGCGACGGACAACAGTAATTGCGTCAGCACATCCATCGCCGACCCGGCCATTTCACCGCCATCCCAATTACCGCCGCGCATAAACTGCATCAGCTGATCATAGTCCCCGAGATAAATCTGCCGGTAGGCCAGCAACTGCACGTCATCTGGGGTGAATACCGCCTGCAGATCGCGCCAGCCATCCGCCCCCAATTGCGTAGGCGTCACCGCAGAGATCGCCCCGAAATACAGCGCCAGCACCATGAATAGCGCAAAACCGCCATAAAGTCCGGATACAGAGAGTCGCAACAGCGGATACAGCAACAACCCCAGCAGGGCGTAGATAAACAGAATATCGCCATTCCACAAAAACCAGGCGTGCAGAAAGCCAAACAGCAGCAGCCACAGCTGCCGCCGGACAAAGATGTCCACCGCCCTGCCCCGTTGGCTCACCAGTTTATCCTTGAGCAGAGCCGCTCCGGCGCCGAACAGCAAGGCAAACAGGCACAAAAAGCGCTGATCGAAAAATACACTGGCAAACAGGAAGAAAGGGTAATTGAGCGGATTGGTAGTATCCCATGACAGAGGGTTGAGATAGGCGCTCATGGGCATGGCAAAGGTAATGATATTCATAAAGGGCAAGCCAAGTACGGCTATCCCGCGGATCAGATCCAGGCTATCCAGTCTTGTTGCCATCGGCCACTCCCTGACACTGTCGCAGGCCAACACGTGCCCGCCGGATGAACAAATTTTGTCAGAGAATGGTTCACGATTCGAGCAAAAATATCCTCAGGGCATCAAGTACTGCCTCGCCTCCCGGTAAAACCACAGCGGGCAGCGGGGCTGAGAGTCTCAATCACCATATTTTGTCACAGCGGCCAGACGGTCTGCTCGGCGCCCCCGTCCAGCTCCAGGATTTTTCCTGTCATCCAACTGCTGGCATCCGATGCCAGAAACAGCGCCGCCTGAGCGATATCCTCCACAGTGCCAAGACGTTTCAGCGGCGTGCGCTGTGCCATCGCGGCCAGCAGGTGCTCAGGCACAGCCCGTGCCAGCGCGTCGGTCAGTACAGGTCCGGGCGCGATACCGTTAACCCGGACAGTGGGTGCCAGCTCCTGCGCCAGCAAGCGGGTCAGCTGTGACAACGCCGCTTTGGCGGTGCCATAGGCAGAAAAATGAGACTGGGCATAGCGCGCAGCGGCCGACGAGATGTTAATAATACTGCCTCCACCAGCCATGTGCGGCACGCACAACTGGGTAAGCGCAAAGGCCGGTGACACATTGAACGCAAATACCTGCTCCAGCAGTTGCGGCGGACTGTCCATCGCCACATTGGGGCCACCGCCGCCGACATTATTCACCAGAATATCCAGCTGCTCTGTGTGGGCCACAACGGCGCTCAGCAAACGTTGGCGGGCGTCATCACAGGTCACGTCACAAGCGAGCGCCATAGCCTGTCCCCCCAGGGTTTCAATCTCTCCCACCAGCTGTACCAATGCCGAATGATCCCGCGCGCTGACAATCACCTGCGCCCCGGCTCTGGCCAGCGCCATTGCAATGCCTCTGCCTATTCCCTTGCTGGCACCGGTCACCAGCGCTGTTTTTCCTGTCAGTGAATACATCAATCCCTCTCCCTGCGCCTTGTTGAGCGTCCAGCCTGCCCCACCCCGGCGACAGCGCCATCGTCCGACAAGACCAGAGCATGGAACAGAGCGGATTGAAGGGAACATTAGCGAGTGTATTGATGAGTGCCTTGAAACCCGGTCACGATGCAGAATATTTAGGCACGAAACAGATACTGATTTGAGAACAGATTGCCATGTCACAACATCGGTACAAAGCAGCCAAACAGCAAATAAAAAGCCGGCGCATTGGCGCCGGCGACTAAGGTTACAAACAGCTCGACTAACAGCTTAGAAACTGAAGCTGGTGCTGTCTGTCAGGCCATTGTTGTCTGTCACCGTCAGCGTGACCTGACTGGCGCCAGTGCCGCGGTAAATCGCCACGCGACCGATATGCACAGTGCCGTCATTGAACTCCCAGCGATGCTCTGTGATACGGCCATCGGGATCGTAACTGCGGGACAGGAACAAATGCAGATGCCTGAAACCACCGTGGAAGATTTGCGCCACCGGGGATAAGCCGGCATCTATGGTGACAGTTTGCGTACTGCTGGCCTGGGCACCATTGTTATCTGTCACAGTCAGCGTCACCTGATATTCACCTGAGGCACTGTAGCGGTGACTGACTTGCTCGCCACTGGCACTGCTGCCATCGCCAAAATCCCACAGCCAACTGACTATCTGACCATCAGGATCGACAGAGCTGGAGCTGAAACCGGCCAGATTACCCTGCACCTCGGCGCTGAAGGCCGCTTGTGGTAACACGTTGGGTGGCGTCATATCCAGGCTGACAATCACAGGATCATGATCCGATGAGCGGTAAGCGTCCGGTGCATACCAGTCGGCCTGCTGGGCCGGAGACTTGAACTCAGTGTTGTAATCCAGCGCCCTGGGCTCGTCGGCATTGATGTTCCAGTGCGAGCCATCCAGCAATTTGTCTGCCAGCGACGCATTCAGCAAGGCATGATCCAGCGACCCGGTTTCACCGGAGAACACATAAGAGTACTCATCCGGTTTGCCCAGCAGCTCAAACAGATTATCAAAGCCGCCTGACGCCAGTTCAGTAATAGGATCCTCCTTGGCATAGGCATTCATATCACCCACCACCAGAATCGCCTGCTCAGGATACTGAGTCGCCAACCAGGTGTGGATTGCCCTGGCGGCACGGGTTCGGGTCAGATTACAGTTGCCCTGACCATCACCGGTATCCGGATCGCCCAGACTGTCACAGCTGCTGCCCTTGGACTTAAGGTGATTCACCGCCAGAACCATAAACTCACCGGTGTCATTGTGACTGAACCCTTGCGTCAGCATGGGTCGGTTGCTGGTGTCGAGGAACAAAGGATCGCCATTGTCATCCACCGGCGAATTGCTGCTGTCCAGAATCGCCGCAGCACCGGCTGGCGTAACCACCGCCGGGCGATAGATAATACCCACCGCAATCGCGTCCGTGCCAATCTGCGCAACACCCGGGTTGAGCACCGCATAAGTGCCTGCACCGGCAATGGCATTGAGGCCATCAACCAGATCCGCAATTGCGCTGTTGGCGCCATAACCGTCGTTTTCTATCTCCATCAGACCATAGATATCCGCATCGATGGCGAGCATGGCTGTGATGATCTTATCCCGCTGACGGGCAAATTCCTGTGCAGTATTGGCACCGCGGGAGGTGGGGAAGCCGCCGCCCATACCATCACCATTGAAATAGTTCAGCACGTTGAAACTGGCAACCTTGAGATTACCTGTCATGTCAGGCGCATCGGTGCGCGGGTTAGCGTGCACTACATTGACAATTTCAGTGGGCATCACCCGATAAACCCCAAAGGCGTAATGCAGCACACCGTCGAGATCGGTCACGCTGTCACCAACCCTCAGGGTATTGGCTGCGCTCAGACCAGGAGCCGGATAAATAACCGGATCAGGATTCTGCGCCGTCAGACCATCATCCAGCAGGATACTGTCTCTGGCATTGGCAGCACTGACCGCCAGCGCAGGGGCGCCGGGCAGCGCCACCTGAGTGCCGATTGAGTGACGGGCAGAGCCCAGGCTGACCTCACCATAACGGGCCAGGTTGTAGACGTCATTCACCACCAGATTCTGGGTAAACTTCACCTGCATGCCTTCAAAGGCTTCCAGCTCGCTGACTGCAGCTACCGGCAGGGTGATGGTAACCGGGGAAGGTATTGGCTGAGCAGAGGCGCACAGCAGATCATCACTGACATTACTCAGTTCAGTCAGGCCACTGAACTCCACCACTTTGCCGCGAAAGCGAGCCAGATCGCCCACCTGATAACTGATATCCGTGCTGCCCAGATACACGAACAGACCTTCAGAGGTTGCCGCATCGTCATCAGTCGCGTTGTCCGGCATCTGCAGATACAGGCCCTTGAGCCCTGGCATCACGCCCGTTACCACCGCCTGCACATCTGTTGTGCTGTTGACCAGAGGGCTGGCATCGCCGCTGCCCTGCACCGTATGCAGTGGTGTAGCTTCCAGTTCACAGGAGAAATCAACCGGTGGCGGAGGCGGTGGTGGCGTGCCACCCTCATACTGCCCCAAATCATCGAAGGTGTTATTGGCAAAGCCTTCCCAGCCGGCCAGCGTCACCTCATCCTCAACATTGGTATCGGCTTGCAGCACGGTGCGGCGCAGCGTATTGTCCGCGGTGGACAGCAAACCACTGCCCCACTCGCTGCCTGGGTCTTCACCCAATCGCCCGAGACTGTCGATGATGATGTCACCTTTATACAGCACCAGCGCATCATCGCCGTTAAAGAAACTGGCATTGCTGGTTTGGTCGGCTACCGCCAGAATGGCGGGATCAGCAGAAGCGTGAGCGACAACGAACACTTCGCCGGCTGCCAACGTTCCACTCAAAGGGACAGTAGCAGTGCGGTCTCTGTAGCCATTGAAGAAAAACTTGAGCTGGTAATTGGATAAGTCGATGCTGGCGGCAGTCGGGTTGTAAAATTCAACCGCTTTATTATTGGAACTGCCCTCAACATATTCGGTCATGATCAGATCATCGGCCGCAAAAGCCATCACACTGACGCTGCTCAGGGCAAGCGCCAGCACATGTCTGCGATTGGACATGGTATAAACCCCTAAAGTCTGAAACATCATTGATGAAATACGGCAAAACGACAGCACAGAACAATGCGACTCTTTCTGTGACGCCAAAACTGCGTATTTCGTTTATTTATGGCGGGATTGATACGACCGGATTCCTTCCCGAATTGCGTAATATAAGTGACAGGAGTTACAAATAAATGTCAACCGCCGGCATCATTCAAACCGGTGCAAAAAAGCGCATACCATTATTCTCTTTGGGATATTTACCGGATATACCCGGTAAGCGATATTAATCATTATTATCCACAAACAAGAACAAGCTGGAATTTCATACAAATTAATTATCTAAAAAACATATAAATAAACAAGAACGCACAACAATAAATTACCACAAACAATAACCTCAAAGACAATGGCCCTATGCAAATGAAGTTACCTATTGGCAGTGCAGGGAAAAAACTGCACAATCCGCGCCGTTCGATATTCAGCGCTTCAGGCCCTGCCAATGCAGCGGTATGATATGTTTTTTGGGGATAATCTTGCTGATAAATACCCGCAATAACGCGGCACTACCCTGATAAAAGTATTAGTTGTCATCACCCCGTCTCATTCTTTGTTCCTATCTGCGCTGGCTGTTGTATTTTATCCTGCCAAAATACTGACATAAATTGTCAGCATATCGAAAAACCTACATAAATCAGACCAAATCAATTTACCGATAGCAGCAAGAGCGGTGAACACTCAATTAATCAACACGCTGATGTTAAATATTGACGGAGAATATTCTGTTCATCAAAGAAAAGCCGGGGATACAAAGATACCCGGCTCAGATTCAGTCTCGTTGCAATGCAACAATCGGATCCAACCTGGCGGCCTTTTTCGCCGGATACAGCCCAAAACCTATCCCCACAGCCATACATACCCCAAGGGACAGCAGAATCGCAAAGGGTGACCAGGCAACAGGCCAACCGGCGGCAGTGGCAATCACCAACGCCAGCAACATGCCCATGGCAATGCCTATCACTCCGCCGGTGGCAGAAATCACCACGCTTTCCAGCAGAAACTGTCTGGCGATATCCCGTTGCCGCGCTCCCAGCGCCCGCAGCAGGCCTATCTCGCCGGTGCGCTCCAGAATAGTGGCCAGCATGATATTCATAATGCCGATACCGCCCACCAGCAATGAAATACCCGCTACACAGGCCATCACGATATTGAAAATATTCTGGGTGCGCTGATGCTGCGCCAGCAGATCGGCGGGCACCACCACATCGAAATCCTGTTCGCCGCCGTGACGCCTCGACAGCAGATGGTTAACGGATGCCGCCGCCAGTGACGGCTCGACGCCCTGTGCCAGCGCCAGCTTAATTCGCCCCAGCTGATCATCCAAAGGCTCAGCGTGCATCTTCTTAAGTGCCGTGCTGAGGGGGATAAAGACCTGATTACGCTCACCGCCCAGCTTCACCCCATCAATTTTCGACTTGATCTCCTCCCCCTGGGCCAGCACCCCAATCACGGTAAACCACTGATGATTTACCTTGATAAGTTGCCCAAGCACATTGCCCCTGGGAAACAGGCTGCGGGCCGCTTCGGGCCCAAGCACTGCCACCTGGGCAAAGTGCAGCTCATCCTTTGCATCAATGGCGCGACCGTTGGCCAGGCGCAGCGCGCTGAGCTCAAAATAACTGGGTGTTACTCCCACCACTTTGGCATCACTGCTGCCAGCGGCGCTGAACAGGCTATAGGTGGAAAGAGGTTTCTCAGCACTCCAGCGGGTAACAAATGGCAGGGTATCGCGAATCGCATCCACATCCCGTAGGCTCAGACCCACACTGTGCTCCCTGACGGCCTTTTTGGCTTCCCGGCTCATCGGACGGCTGTCCACCACCAGGTTGCGTACCCCCATGGACTCGATCATCTTGAGCGCTTCTTTTTCAGCACCTTCGCCGACACTGAGCATGGCAATCACCGCGCCTACGCCGAAGATCATCCCAAGTAAGGTCAGCGCCGTGCGTAACTTGTGGTGGCGCATTTCTGCAAATGCCTGTACCACGCCCTGCCAGTACTCCTGCCACAAACTGTTACTGGTCATAGCGCCTCCCCCGGTTTGGTCAGGGCGACAATATCCCCTTTGGACAGACCTTGGGTGATGACAGTGCGGTTGAGGCTGCGCTCTCCCAGCTCAACCTGCTGGCGGCGATAGTCTCGCCCCTGCGCCACATACACCCAGTATTCGCCCTCTTTCTGGAACAAGGCCTGATTCGGCACGGTAATCACCTCGTCAAGCTCAAGGATGTCGATGATGGCGGTCACCTGCCGCCCTGGCTTCATCAGCTCAGGCACAGTTTCATCCAAGGTCACCACCAGCTCAAAATAATTAACCGGACTGTTTTTCTCCCGCGGTTTTGCCAGTGCATCCACCTGTGACACAGTGCCGTAAAACACCCGCTCCGGGTACGCATCCAGACGCACCTGCGCCCTTTTGCCCACCGCCAGACCGGCAGCTTCCGACTCCAGCACATATAACCTGGCCTGCATGGTCGAGGTATCAGGCAAGATCCCCAGCTCCATACCAGACCAGACCATGTCTCCTACCGCCGGTTCCTCGCCGCTCCAGCCCTTGCGGTAAACAAAAATGCCATCGTGCGGCGCTTTGATCTCCATATAGGCCAGGTTGTTTTCATAGCGGCTCATCTTGCTTTGATGACTCTTTTGCTTGAGCGAGAGCAACGACTGTTCGGCCTGCGCCTGACTGTCATGCTGCTCCAGTCCCCAGAGCAGATACTCCTGCCGGGCTTCGAGATAAGACTGGTTCCGCATCTGATCTATGATGTCGATCTTGGTATACACCCGCTCATCATCACTGAAAAACCGCTGTGCCAATTCCAATTCCTCGACATTGACATCCGCATCCAGCGTCAGCTGCCGGTTGGCAGTGGCATCCTTTTGCGTCTGGATTTCCCGATCAAGCCCCAATTTGTCATAGGCGAAGCGTTCCAGCTCCAGATTGTAGCGCTCCCGCGAAGGGTCCAGTCTGGCGACCACATCACCGGCTTTCACCTCACTGAAATTATCAGTCAGCCAGGCCAGCGACTGCGGCCCGCGCGAACGAGTCGGCACGGACACCGGGGTGGACTGACTGGCTTCCAACTCACCCAGGGCGGGAATGGTGACCTCAAAAGCGATGCTGTCGACCTCCATCGTCAGCACATCATTGCGATGCTCATCCGAGCAGGCCCCAAGCCCCAGTATCACTGCCAGCATCGCCGCCAGAGTGCTCAGTGTTATGATCCGCGCTTTCATGGCAGACTCACCTCATCTTCGCCGGATAAACCATCAACAATCGCCACCAGTCCGTTGGCAGATGCTCCAACAGTGACATCGACCCGCTTGTCACCAAACAATGAGGGCACATACACAAAGGCCTGACCATCTTCATAATGAACGGCCTGGCTGGGGAGCAACATCTGCTGCTGATGACTGGGCAGCTCAATACTGATTTTTGCTGTCATTCCCGGACGCAGCAGATCCGGGTCAGGATCTTCAATGCTGGCCAGGGCATCAAACACCATCAAGGGAACGTTCTGATTCTTGGGTCGGAATACGGCTCCCAACTCGATAATTTTGCCCCTGAAACGCCGCTCTGGATTGGCATCCAGCCGGATACTCACCGTCTGCCCGACTTTGACGCGTCGGGCCTCCACTTCCGGGATCGCCATATTGACCCGCATCTGATCCAGATCCGCGATACTGACGACTGTACCGCCGGCGAATATCGACTGACCTTCCTGGATTTTATTGCCTTCATGATCAGTGCCATACACCAGCATCCCCGGACGGGGCGCTTTGAGAGTCATGGCATCAATGGCACTTTCCAGCGCACTGACCTCGGCGGCAAACTTCTGTCGGTCTCCTTCCAGCATGGCCTCGCGTTGCTTGATGCTCTCACGCTCGAGCGTCAGCTTGCGCTCCACCAGCACCACTCTGTCGCTGGCTATCTCGGCATCCCGCTGATATTTCAGCTTGTCAATCTGAGCCACTGTGTCATCGGACAGGCGGTACTTCAAATCCGCTTTTTCATATTCCATCCGCGCCTGCGCCAGCTCCAGTTTCAGCTCCTCAATCTTCTGCGCATTGCGCATTTTCGACGTTTTGATGTCCTGAACCGTGGCATCCAGCTCGGCCTGTTTCACCTGCAAGCGCTGAACAATTTCTGACGTATCCAGTCTGGCTACCACCTGTCCGGTGGTGACCGGCTGACCTTCCGGAGCCAATTGCTTCACCTGATATTGCCACACCCGTCTCATGGCGGGGGGCATCATCGAGACAGTACCGGCGGACTCCAGCTCACCACTCACCTCGATGGACTGAGGCAATACCCCCTCAACAACCCGGGTTTGCGGCGCCTGATTGCAACCGCCCAGTGTCAGCAGCGCCAGCGGCATCATCACTGTCAGTAACACGCGACGTTTGTCAGCCATTGGAACCCTCCAGCAACACCTGAACGCTCATCCCCGGCTGCAGGGCCAAATCCTGCTCATCTATGCTCAAGTCCACCTCGAACCAGTTACTCTGTCCCCAGGCCTGTTTTTTCTGGGCCTGGCTGCTGATGCGCGCGACCTTAGCGGTAAACCGGCGTTCGAGCTGGGCGTCAAGCCGCAATTCAGCGGTGTCTCCCACCGCCAGTTTGTCGATATCCACCTCATTGACCCAGGCCTTGACCTGCAGTCCATCCATCGCCGGAATCGACGCAATCAGCCGGCCGACCTGCACGGTATCGCCCACTTCGGATTTACGGTCGGTATCCCCGTTCTGGGCATACAGCATGGGACCGGCAAAACGAGCCTTCAACTCAAGACTGTCGAGATCGGCCATGGCGCTGTCCAGTTTGAGCCGGGCTTCCTCCCGATCCAGCGCCAGCTTCCTGAGGGTTGCTGTCTGTCTGGCGTTGGCTTCCTCCAGTGCTTTGGCGGCCTTATTCACCTCAGCCTCGGCCTGCAGCAATTTGAATTGATTATCGGCATACTCCTTGGCCGCAATGAAATCGGCAGGAATATCTGCCTCAAGCTGCGCTTTTTCCAGTTCAAGCCGGGCTTTTTTGAGATTAAATCTGGCTTGCAGCAGGGCTGCCTGCAATTCATTTTGCTGGCTCTGCTCCTGCGCTGTCACCCGCAGCAACGTTGCTTCCAGTTGCTCAATTTGATTATCAATCTGACTCTTGTCGAAAATCACCACGGTCTGCCCCACTTCGGCAAGCTGACCTTCGGGCAACATCCACTGGATTTGGTAACGCCAATTATCGCCAGCTTTCGGCACGGTAAAACGCTGGGATTTGGCCGATGCGATTTGTCCTGTCAGCAACAGCTGGCTGGCGCTGGCCTGACTGATTCCCAGAGCCAACGTCAGCGTCACCAGAGGCAACATCAAAAAACTAGGCCGCATTGTTCCCCCTGAGCTCGATTTTTACCACTTCACCATCGCGCATCCGGATGATCCGCCGGGCATAAGCCGCCACTTCTTCTTCGTGGGTCACCAGAATAATGGTTTGCCCGGCCCGGTGCAGTTCACTGAACAGCGCCATAATTTCCACCGAGGTCTTGCTGTCCAGTGCCCCGGTTGGCTCGTCGGCCAGCAAAATGGCGGGTCGGTTCACCAGTGCCCGTGCAATGGCGACCCGTTGCCGCTGGCCGCCGGATAACTGGTTGGGGCGGTGTTCCATGCGGGTGCCAAGCCCTACCCGCTCCAGCAGTGCCCGGGCATGAGCCTCATCGCCGGCCGGCGGACGGGCAAAGCGCAGCGGCAGCAGCACATTCTCCAGCGCAGAGAGTCGCGGCAGCAGGTGGAAACTCTGAAATACAAAGCCGATATCCCGGTTACGGGCCGCAGACAGTGCATCGTCATCCAGCAACGCCACTTCATGGCCGTTGAGGCAATAGCTACCCGACGAAGGGCGATCCAGACATCCTATGATGTTCATCAATGTCGACTTACCAGAACCAGATGGTCCCATAATGGCAACAAATTCATTGGCCTGAATGTCGAAACTGACGCCTTTAAGCGCCCTGACCTCTGTCTCCCCCATACAGTAAGACTTGGTCAGTCCGTTGACTGTAATCATTTCGCGTAATCCGGTGAAAACTGATAGCAGGCAGTCTGCCCGCAGCAAGTAGATAAGCCAATCATATTTATCAAAATTTGCATTTGATGACGAACGCTGGCGGGTAAAATTTTGATCATCATATCAGGCGGTCAAGCGCATGCCTGAAGGATGGCGGCGAGTTCAGCGGCGCTGCAGGTCAGCCGTCAACGCCCAAAGACACCATGAGCCGGGTGACTGTACGTCCCGACTGACGCTGCCAGAGCCGAAGTGGATAATTAAGTCAAAACAGAGGATGGGAGAGCAGCGCCAGAATAATCAGAGCAGGCACCAGTGCCTGCATCATCCACAGCAGATGACGGCTTGCGTCAGTCGTCCCTTCGGTTAATACACAGTAGAGTGTCCAGACACTGCCCAACGCAAACTGCAGCGCAATAAACAGCAGCAGGGTGTAATTTTGCTCCAGATTCAACAAGTCGGCACCAATGGCCAGTAACAACAATGCCGATAACAGTGACGGAAGCCATACCACAACCACGACCAACCCCGGCAATGATTGCTGACCTGCCAACGTTTGGGATATGTCCCGCTGCTGTCTAATAGCAACTCCCAGAGCCAGCGGCGCAGTCAACAGCAGAAGCGGGATCATGATGTTCTCTGCTCAGCGATGGCGGATCACATGGTCGCCATCGCCCAGTATTCCAGACGGGCTTTGGGGTCAGCCAAAATACTCTTGCACTGTTCTTTATGGGTGGCCATCAATCCTGCCAGATCCTTGGCATCTTTCATGCTCAATATCTGTTTCTGGCGGGCAGCATCCAGTGCCTGGATCAGTTCGTCGGCGGGCAAATAAGTTGCCGCCAGCGCTTTGGACTCTTCTGCCTGCGATGACAATCTGGACGCCACACTCGCCATCTGAGGAGAATTCATGGATGCGACAGCTTCAGAGGCAATCTGATAATACGCAGAACAATCCAGCAACTCGGTGGCAAACGCACGTTCTGCCTCATCCGCCATCGCAGCCTGTGACACTAACCCTATGGCAACCAAAACATATTTGAATTTCATCAATCTTCCCTCAACGAACCACGATGCGTGACAAATGTCACATCAAGGTACCAAAACAAGAGGTTAATCGCGAGTCAGATAGCGGAATTTTATCAGCGATAGAGTGCCAGTGGTTTATCTCCCGGACTCATTTGCCAGTCCTGCGCATAACGCAGCCCAAGTTTTTCCAGCAGTGCGATAGATGGCAGATTATCGTGATTCACTATGGCCACCACCGGGCCAACGTCCAGTGTTGCAGCTTGCTGCATAATTGCCTGCGCCGCCTCCAGCGCATACCCCTGCCCCCAATAGGCAGGTAAAAACGCGTAACCTATATCTACATTGTCCAGCTGCGGCCGATTGACCAGCCCGCACATACCGATCACGTCGCCGGTAGCTGTGATACTGATCCGATAAAGACCATACCCCCAATCCCGGTAACTGGCACCGGGGCCATTTTCGATATATGCCAGCGCCTCCTCACGGGTTTTAACGCCCTTATCGCCAATGTGTTTAATGAACCCCTCAGAATTGAGCAGCTCAACAATAAAATCTGCGTCATCTGCCGTAAACGGCTGCAGCGTCAGTCGGTTGGTTTGAATTGTCATAAGTTTTAATTAATTTAGTAAGTTAATCATCATCCCAGCACACAGTGTCTATACTTTGCAAAGGTCTGACATGGAGTGTGCGATATGACTGAACATGCGAAGCGCAAGCGCCCCTATTACGTGATTGTGGCTCAGGTCGCCGCAGAACTGAATAAGACGCTTGCCAGTTGCCGGAAAATCAACCTTACCGCCAGTAATGCCCAGGCGGCTTCTACCCGCATTGGCAACACAGCCATGGGGTTTAAGGTGCTGACCCATTTTATTGATGAACTGGCCAGCGAAACCCAAAAAGCCGCCAAAGAGATCAACCATCTTGCCAGACAGGCCAGCACGCTGGCGACTTATATTGCCCGCTCGCAGATGGCACTCAAGCAGTTCTCCAGTGCCCGGGCCAGACTCGGCAGTGATGCGGAGCAACCGGCAATGCAAAGAGCAGAAGTGAACACTCAGGCCAGATACCAACAACAGCGGCACGAATTCAACGACATGATTGATCAAATCCAGTGCAAACTGGACGAGCTTAAAAAGACCCTGCGTACCGCCAATGCGCTGGCGTCGGTTTGTCGTATCGAGGCCTGTCGGGTCGACAAACAAAATCAGGACACCTTCATCGGCGTCGCCGACAAGGTCGATGAAGTGGCCGAAGCGATTCGCCAGCGGGTAGATACCGCTATCACCCTGTTTACTCTCACCGAAGATAAGGAAGCTGCCTGATGAAATGTCACCAATTGACCGAAACTCCCAGTCACCAGTGGATATTCTTTGGCAGAGATCCGGACCGGCCGAACAAGATCATCGACACCAATCAATACATGATCACAACAGCCAACAAGGCACTGCTGATGGACCCGGGCGGCATTGAATTATTTGCCCCCATGCTGGCAAGCATAGTCAAGCTGATCCCGCTGGAGCAGTTGACTCATCTGTTTGCTTCCCATCAGGACCCTGACATCATCTCGTCGCTGGGATTGTGGGATCAGACGCTGCCCGATGCAAAACTCTATTCAGCCTGGATGTGGGAGGGCTTTATCCGCCACTTCGGTATGGACAACATCAGCTATGAAGCTATCCCGGATGAAGGCTTAACCATTTCGCTGGATCAAACAGAAATCAAATTTATCCCGGCCCATTATCTGCACTCATCCGGCAATTATCATGTCTATGATCCTGCGGCAAAAGTATTGATGTCCGGTGATGTCGGCGCCGCACTTGAAGGCCCTGATGCCGGTATATTTGTTGAAGACTTCGAGGCCCACACCCAGAAAATGCGCTTTTTCCATCAACGCTGGATGCCGTCAAACTCGGCCAAAAACAACTGGATAGCCAGGGTGAGACAGCTGGATATTGAGTATCTTTGCCCACAGCATGGACGTATCTTCAGGGGTAAGCAGGTTCAGCAATTTCTCGATTGGTTCGAGCAATTGGAAGTCGGTACCGGGCTCAGTAAAAGCACCTGATCCGGTGGCGATAAAAAAGGGCCAATCTGGCCCTTTATTTTTTCTCGGCTTACAAAAAGCGGGCACTGTCCATACCTGATTTCTGTGCTTTCAATGGCGCCTGGACAACCGGCGTACCCAAATACAGAAAACCCACTATCTGATCCGCCTCAGCCAACCCCAGCAAACGATGCACTTCACGGCTGAAGGCATACTCGCCACTGCGCCAGATCCCTCCCAGACCCAGGGCAAATGCTGCCTGTTGCATGGCCATCAGTGCACAGCCCGCTGCCAACTGTTGCTCAAGCTCAGGCACTTTGGGATGCGGACGGCATTTGGCAACAACAGTAACAACTATAGGGGCACGAAACGGCAGGGTCGCCGCCTTCTCAATCTGACTGTTATCGGCGCCATCGGCTATTGCCGCAGCCTTTAAGATATCGGCAAGTTTTTGCAGCCCCTTCTCTTTGGCGATAATGAATTCCCAGGGTTGCAGTGCGCCATGATCCGGAACCCTCACTGCCGCATCCAGGATCTGCTGCAGTTGTGTGTCGTTTGGACCGGGAGCCTGTAATCTCGGGCAGGATTGGCGGGTTAACAGTAATTCCAGTGCTTCCACGTGACTTTCCCTTTTCGCTTAGTTGCCGGAAGGTTATCACAAAGGCGCGAAAAAAAACCTACCTGTCAGGTAGGTTTTATCCCGGCCACAAGTGCAGGCAGAGGCGGCATCAGCAACCTAACCATCACCGTCTCTCAGGACCGCTGCAGGTATTTGCGGCTCAGCAGGTAATCAATACTGGTGTAACGCCCCCCACCAAACATAAACAGCACCAGTAACATCACAAAGTAGGTGATGGCAAACTCAATACCATTGTTGAGCACCACAAAATTGCCAGAGCTGGTCAACCAGTCATAATTCCCGTACTCCTGCAGAATTTCCTTTGCCCTGCCAAGTTTTTCGGCAGAGGCCATGACCTGCTCGTTGGCCAGCCAGGAAGATGGATCGGCAATCGCCAGCCAGCCGTTTTGCCAGTGCACCGCAAACGCGGCCACCAGCATGGTAATCATCAGCGGGACTGAAATCAGCCTGGTCGCCAGACCAAGCAACAACAACATGGCACCAAAAAATTCAGTACCGGCTGCCAGTGCCGCCATCACCTCGGGCATAGGCAATCCCAATCCCCAGTCCGGATTCCCAAACCAGGCGGCAGTATCTTCAAAATGTGCCAGTTTGTTGTAACCGGCCTGCATCAGTACCGGGGCCAGATAGAGCCTGATAGCCAGTGGTGCCAGTCCGTCAAACTGTCCAATACCGTCAATTACCTTTCTTGCCAAAGTGATCATCCAAATGCCTCTTGCCAGTCATTACTGTTATCCAGATTGTTAGGTAAGACCTGCGCGCGGGCATTCTGCTTTCATGCCCGTGTCGCTTCATCTATCACTTGAGAGGAAAAAGCCGGTTATCCGCCGCACCAAGCGCACATCAGATATGCTCAGCATGGCACAGGCAGGATATAAAATCCTTAAGACAACATGAGTTCAGATTGGCTGAACCACGTCATATATTGTGGCTCCTGATGTACCGCGGCCTGCAACAATGCCCAGCAACAGCTGAACACCCAGTAGATATTGACCGCCGCCACAATCGCCTTGTATGGCAACGTTGCGTATCCCAGTTTGCTCAGATACTCATGGCACAGCCAATGGGTATCCGGCGCTGACCAATTGTGGGTCGCCAGCACAGTAGCCAGCTCATTGAGCGGGCCAGCACCACAGGTATATTCAAAATCAATGGCCAGGCATTTTTGTGCAGACCAGAGCAAATTGGCTGGATTCAGATCTCTGTGACAAAACTGCAACCGTCCCTGCTGCGCATCCGTCACCGTGGTTATCCAGTCCAGTATTTGTGTCCTGCGCTCAAGTATCCGATAAATGCCCTGCTGCACGCCTTCGGGCGCATCCCCCATACCAGCCTTGAGCGCGCTGTCATAGCGCTGCCATTGCTCAAGTGTACTGATTGTCAGCTCCGGAACAGGTAAGGTCGCTAATTGACACAGCAAATTACCCAATCTTGAGACGGCGCTGTTTGATGGCTCCGAAGGCGGCCGGGCGCCAAGCAAATCTACAATCATGGCACCGGATCGCCCCAGCACAGAGTCTGAGTCTGCGGTATTGGTACTCTCCGGCGGCTCGTTGGGCACATATTGACTGAGATAGCAGTGATAGTCCTGACTGACCCACACAAGTGCAGGGGCCAGTCCGGCGGACGCGGCCTGACGCCACGCCCAAACTTCGTTGACCCGCCCCACCCCCAATGCGGCAACATCCCGGTTGACCCTGAGCGCCAAGCGGCTCAGAGCCCCATCGCACTGTTCGCTGTGGCTGTCATTAACGCCATGACAATGCTGCCTCCGGGGCGCGGCACCTTGGCCCAGCACATAGTTGTCATTGGACAAGCCACTGCTGAGCAAGCACAAAGGCGCGTGCCTATCATATCCCAACCCGGCAATCGCCTGACCAAGTCCTGGACAGGAAGCCATCAGTTTAGCCAGCATCACACCCGCACCACATCGGATTGGGCGGTGACACGGCTGAGTTGCGATGCCTGCCAATCCCGTCGCCACATCAAGTAACCTGCGGCGGCCATACCGACATACAGCACAAACAGCATGGAGGTCAGCATCAATCCCTTACTCAGATACAGGTAGATGGAAACCAGATCAATCACCACCCAATAGAGCCAGTTCTCCACCACTTTGCGCGCCACCAGAAAGGTGGTCATCACCGCAAAGCAGGTAGTGACGGCATCCAGATAGGCAAAAGACGCGTGAGTGAAACTTGCCATCAGCCAGCCAACCGCTACGGAGACCAGTGCTGTCACACCAATCAACAGCGCGTGTCGTTGCCAGGACCAGGACACCAGTGCCACACCATGCTGCTGACCGCCGCCCCGGGTCCAGAGCCAGTAACCATAAAGCGCCATCCCCATGTAATACACATTGAGGACAGACTCCATCAGCAGCGCCACCTGCCAGAACAGCACGGTATAAATCGCGGTGCTGACAAATGCAGCGGCCCAGCACCAGACGTTTTCCTTCATCGCCAGCAACAGATAGGCGACAGCCAGGATCACGGCAATGCCCTCCCACAGGGTCATCGCCTGCACCTCTCCAAGCGCCTGCATCAGGGAGGCCGGTACGGATTGCAGTTCCATCGTCATGGCTTACTCGCTGTGGCTGAGGTCGAGTTCACGGCCAATGAATTTACACACAAACACCGCTTTACCGAACTTCTCATGGGCAGAGTGCATTTCAGTAGCCAGCATCGACATCACCTCCTGATAGTCGCCCTGCACCTGAGTTGCCATGGCGTTGGTAACCCGAACGATATTGGGGTAACTATCCAGACGCTTAATAAACCATTGAATAGGTTCAAGATAGTTCTCGGTAAATGGATACATGCTGATTTCAGCGGTCAATATCATGGTCAGTTTCCTTATACTGCTTGTCAGAAACGGCGGTGACTTAAGTCATCGACCTCAGTCACCGCCTGTATAACGCACCCGATAACGGGATTAAAAATAGTCGTACCTGAAGGTGATCCCCAGCTGGCGCGGATCGCCATAGCGTACATATTGCTGATCGGCCCAGTCTTTATCCGGCTCATTACCAAAGAAGAAGCCGCGCACGCCATACGCTTCATCAGTGAGATTGCGCCCCCACAGATACACCGACCAGTTATCTGCCTCATAGCCCACTCTGAGATTGAGCAGATGATAGTCCTCAGACACAAAATCATTACTGTCGGAATAGTAGAAGCTGTCCATGCCGGACAGATTCAGGTTGGCAAACAGACCCCAGTCACCGCGCCAGGTGCCGCCCAGCTGATAGTTGTAGCGTGGCGCATGGGCCAGCTCGCGACCCGACAGATCGATTATCTCGCCGGATTTTTCATAGCGATAGTCATCGTAGCTGGCACGCAGCAGCCCAAGTGAACCATAGAGTTCCAGATTGCGGGTCAGGTAATAGCGCACTTCAGCTTCCAGCCCATAGTTGGTGGAACTGGTGGCATTGGCGGTATAGAGAATGAAATTGCCACTTCCCGGGATCTGCACTGAGGCATCAACCTGCTGATCCTGACGGTCCATAAAGAACAGCGCCAGGCGGGTATCCAGATTACCGTCAAGCAAACTGGCGTTGTAACCCAGTTCATAGTTGTACAGGGTCTCTGAATCAAAGGCGCGATATTGGTTCAGCTCGGCAGGCAGGTCGGTATTGAAACCACCGGGCTTATAGCCGCGGGCCAGTTTGGCATACAGCATCTGCTCGTCATTGAGCTGGTAACTGACAGACAAATGGCCGCCCCACATGGTTTCCTGTGGTGCAAACGCTTCCCCCAGGCTGTCACGGTAATCCGCCTGCCAGCGCTCAAGGCGCAGGCCAGCGGAGTAATGGAAACGGTCAATATAGGTATCCAGCTGGCCGAACAGTGAATACTTGTCTGCCCGGTAGTCACTGGTCATGGCGCTGGTATACAGATCGCCCTGTTCATAGCGCTCTGCAATCTGCAGCAGATTGTCTTCACTCAACCGGTTGTAATACGCCCCCACCAGCCAGTCGGTAGTGCCATTAAACAGGCGGCCGTTGTCTGTGCTGAGCAATCGCAGGTCCTGACTGATATTGGTGCGATCGGCATTTTTATCCCACCAGTAGTCATAGACACAGGGACCGGCGCCATAACACACCTTGCCCGCCCAATAATCGGGATTGGACCAGTCACCATCATAAGCATGACGCTGGCTGGTATCGGCAACACTGGTGATGCTTTCCAGCACAAAAGCGTCATCAGCATCCCAGCTGAGTTTCAACGCGCCGCCATTGGTGGTCTGGGTATCGACTCCGGGGCGATCTGAGTAGGAGTACTGACCATTGCTGTCCAATGACCAGGCATCATAGCCGTTATCAAAGTTACCGTGCAGCAGGGTTAAATCTGCCTGCAGCGCATCTGTTATATACCAGCGCAACTTAGCTTTGGCGGAGATCTCATCACGACGGTTGGTGTCGTTTCGTCCCAGATACAGGTTGTCCATAAAGCCATCCTGCTGATGGCTCTGCACGGAAATACGTCCAAGCAGACTGTCATCACTATTCAGACTGCCACCGGCATACACGCCAGCGGTCAGCAGTGAGTCACTGCCGGCCGAGAGTTCCAGCCCCGCTTCGGGCGCGGCTGTAGGTTCTGCACTTTTCAGATAGATGGCACCGGCCAGCGCATTACCGCCAAACAGAGTACTCTGTGGCCCACGCAGCACCTCAACCTGTTGAATATCAAACAGGCTGGAAGCCATGCCCAATCCGGACAGATCGATATCATCGACAAAGAAACCGACCGAGGCATTGGGAGCCCCCTCATACTCTTCCTGATCACCCACGCCGCGAATTTGGAAGTAACGGGCACGGGAGCTGCCGCCGGACCAGTTCAAGTTGGGGATGGCGTTAAGGATATCCTGGAAGTTTTCGCCCCCGTCATCCTCGAGTTGTTGCTGCCCCACCACACTGATGCTGGCAGGCACACGGTCAATTTCAGTGGCACGAAAATCCGCGGTAACCACCAGGGTTTCCATGGCTTCGTCATCTTGGGGAGCGTCAGCCGCCAGGGCCGGCAATGAAAGCGCTGTCAGCACAGCGGCCGACAGGATTGAATAGCGATTAATGTTGTTCATAGGACCTCAATTCCGATTTGAGATCCGGCGTGCATAAAGCGAGGTTAATGTACATTGTAAGCCCATTCCTACGCCGGTATTAGCCGGATCAGGTTCAAAGGGTTCGTCATTTGACATCTCAGCCCTGTCATCAACACCTGATGCAGAACACCCCTTGGCCGCGCCAATTATACAGACTATTAACGTCATTACACCTGCAGATGAGTAATTTTCCTGCAAAAGCAAAAAGCTCCGACCAATGCGGAGCTTTTCTGTCTGAGCTTAGCTGTCTGAGCTTAACTGTCGATCACTGGGAATAAATCGGCCTGACAGTCAGGGTAAAGCCGGCCACCGTGGCATTGGGCGCCACGCCCTGAACCTGCTGGCGGGCTTTGCCGTACAGCTGCAAAGGTATCCAGGGACTGGCCGAATCTTCCACCACCAATCCCTGCACGTCGTACCAGGTAAACTTGTACTGCACATCCAGATCTGAGGTCGTCTGGTTGGTAATCAGCGCACTGGCCCGCAAAAACCCGCCTGTCATCATGCTTCTGGCATCCGACAGACTGATATCCCGGGTCAAGGCGCTGCCGTCAGTACTGACCTGCCCCTGGGCATTGATGGTCACTCCGGCGGTATTGTGGGCACACGCTCCCAGCCAGAACGCCATCGCCAATACACACAGTAATTTCCGCTTCATCCTGAACTCTCCGTTGCACCTGTTTGGCTCAGGTTACCCCAGCCCCGGCTCAGACACCAATATTGAGCTTACGCAGTGACTCCATGGTCTGCTCTTCCAGATCTTCCAGGGTCTTGCCGTGAGGTTCGGGCAGACGTGTCTCCGGATTCACTTTCACAAACACCATTTCATCCACCGAGCAGATGGTCTTGCCGGTGAACTTGTTGCGCAGCAAACAGGATACGGTAATTGAAGTACGTCCCACCGCTTTGGTGCTCAATCCGAACTCCACCACATCCCCTTCGGTCGCCGCGTTTTCAAAGGAAATTGCGCCGATATGCTTAGTCACTATGTATTTGCTGCCTAACTGACAGATGACGTAAATGGCGGCTTCCTCATCGATCCATGCCATGGCACGACCACCAAACAGGGTTTTGGCATAATTGAGGTCTTCCGGCATCACCAGACGTCTGGAAAGAAACTTCATAATACTCCCGCTCTATTTCCCGTGAATTAACCGCTGTCAGGCATTCTGGCACAGCATCGGGCCCAGTGGCTCGCCACCGACCAGATGCATATGAATATGATATACCTCCTGACCACCATGCTTGTTGCAGTTCATGATCAGTCGATAACCATCTTCTGCGATACCGGCTTCATCAGCCAGTTTGGCGGCAACAGTCACCATACGGCCAAGGGCTTTTTCATCGGATGCTTTCACATCATTGGCCGTCGGGATCAGGTGATTGGGGATAATCAGAATATGGGTAGGTGCTTTTGGCGCAATGTCACGAAATGCGGTCACCAGATCATCCTGATACAGAATATCGGCAGGGATTTCACGACGAATGATCTTGCTGAAAATGGTCTCTTCGGCCATCAGTCAATTCTCCTCATTTACTGGCCAGCCCGGTCAGTACAACCGGCGGCCCGAATTTTCGACGAAACCGCATCAGTATACTCGTATTTCAATATCTTGTACCCGGAATTCATTGCCCAATAAAGACAAATTTGGCAGCATGGCAGCATCATTCCTCGCCCGCTGATCGACTATGATCCATTACCAGATTACCCCATCCGATCCTCACGCTCACCTGTTTGATGTCTGTATGACACTGAGCTCACCGGCCGCCATTCAGCAGCTTTGGCTGCCCAGTTGGCTGCCCGGCAGCTATATGGTCAGGGACTTTGCCAAAAACCTGATTGGCCTGATGGCTTCTGATACCCATGGCAACCCGCTTAAGATCAGACAGCTGGACAAACAGACCTGGGAGCTGGAGACAGAATGCCAGCCTGTAAAAGTGCAATATCAGGTGTATGCGTGGGATTTGTCGGTACGTACCGCCTTTCTTGACAGCCGCCGCGGATTTTTCAACGGCTCCAGCGTCTTTCTGGCCGCCAGAGGTCAGGAGCACAAACCGCACCGGCTGACCATCACGCCTCCCGCACTGCTGGCCTGCGATGACTGGCGGCTTGCCACAACATTGACTCGAACCGATGGCAGTGACTGGGGATTTGGCGACTTCCGCGCAGACAGCTATGACGAGCTGATTGATCATCCAGTGGAAATGGGCCGCTTTACCCACGCCAGCTTTGAAGCCTGCGGCGTACGTCATGATATCGTGCTGGCCGGTCGTCATCATGCCTGTCTGCCCCGTCTTTGCCGGGATCTCAAAGCCATTTGCGAATATCAGATTAAGCTGTTTGGTGAGCCAGCCCCCTTTGATCGCTACCTGTTTATGACAGCAGTGCTTGACGAAGGTTTTGGTGGACTGGAGCACAGGCAATCCACCGCGCTGATGTGTGGTCGGGAAGATTTACCCAAAACTCAGGAGGGTGCCGTCAGCAAGGGCTATCGCACCTATCTGTCGCTGTGCAGCCATGAATATTTCCACAACTGGAATGTCAAACGCATCAAACCGGCACGCTTCATTCCCTATGAGCTGGAAGCGGAAAGCTACACCCGTCAGCTGTGGGCCTATGAAGGCATCACCTCTTACTATGATGATCTGATTACCTTTAAGTCAGGTCAGGTCGATACCAACACTTATCTGACCATGCTCAGTGAGCTCATGACCCGGGTGTATCGCGGCAGCGGACGTTTCAAACAGAGCCTGAAAGACTCCAGCTTCAATGCCTGGACCAAGTTCTACAAACAGGATGAAAATGCGCAGAATGCCATCGTCTCCTACTACACCAAAGGTGCCCTGTTCGCGCTGCTGGTGGACTTGACCCTGAGGCAGGAAACCCTGGGTAAATTCTCGCTGGATGACCTGATGCGTCTGCTGTGGCAGGAACACGGTCAAACAGGCATAGGCACAGGTGAACATTGTCATCAACGCCTCGTCTCACGCCTGCTGGGGCGGGATTGCAGCGACCTGTTCGCCTGGCTCGACAGTAGCGATGATCTGCCGCTGCCCGCCATGTTGGCAAAATTCGGTATTAACATGTCATTGCGCTCCAGCAGCGGCAATCAGGACAATGGCGGACCAGGCGAAGGGCTGAAGATTGGCTTTGGCGCAAAATATAAGGCAGAAAGCGTAGGTGTCCGGATCATCACAGTTGCCAGCAACAGTCCCGCCATGCAGGCAGGCCTGAGCGCCGGTGATTTGTTGATTGCAGTCGATGGCCTCAAAGCCAATGGCTCGCTGGACAGTTTCCTGCAGCAATATCAGCCCGGTCAGCAACTGGAGTTGGTGTGGTTTCGCCGGGATGAATTAATGCTGGGGATGCTGCAGATCTGCGACGCGCCCCAGGATACCGTGGTATTGACACTGACAGATAAAACCAAAGCCAAAGCCTGGCTGGGTGATATCACCTGATAAAAACGCAGTCCCGGCATGAAACTGAGTGAGATGCTTCGTGCCCCTGAGATGGAAAAACTATCGCCGTTCAATGCGCTATCACCGGCAGCAATGACGGGAGAGCAATGGCCCTCTTGCCGGTGGTTATCCCTAAAAAAACAAGGGCGCTTTTGCGCCCTTGTTGTTGAACCTGTTATTCAAGCCTGGATTAAACGCCTGCAAAGCCAGGTTCACCATCCTGTGCAGATCTCGGCCTCAGCGTTTACCGCAATCTGATTAAACCTGAACTTCGTGCAAATGGGTCTGGGCCCAGGCTATCGCCTGTCCCCGGCTTGAAACCCCTATCTTGCGAAACGCCCGGTACAGGTGAGTCTTGATGGTACTTTCACTGACAAACAGTTGCCGGGCAATATCCTGATTGGTAGAGCCGGACAACAAGGCCTGCAGCACTTCACGCTCGCGGATAGTCAGGCTGTCAGTATCATCATCCCCCTCGTCATCACCGGAAGATTTCAGCAGTTCGCCAGGGATGTGATACCGGCCATTCATAATATCGCCCAATCCGTGGCTGATAAATTCAAGGCTGTCATCGATATAAAACACCCCGGCAGAAACCGACGGATTGATCAGGAATCTGGCGTCTATCTTGCGGGGATACTGAATAAACACAGTGCGGATACTGGAAGGCAGGCGCTCAATCTGTCGTTGCAGCTGATAGGCTTTCTGCAAATCGACCGTCGCCAAATCGATAACCACCAGGGTTTGCTCCATCAGCAGATGTTCAGACACCTTTTCAGGTTCAGTCAGGGTCAATTTGACCAGAAACTCCTGCGGCCAACGACTGTCCAGCAATTCTGCCAGCAGTCTGGACCTTGATACCAACATCCATCTGATTACTTTGAACATGATGCACACTCCCTGTCACTTTCGTTCGCCAAATCCATTTATTCAATTCGTTGCCGGAACGGGCTATGGCCAGCACCGGAATTTCATGTTAATAGAACAATATGGTCATTACAATATCATAACAATCTAATCATAAAGAATTAGGTAATAATAGCTATCCCTGATTGCATGAAATCATTTTAATTAGCTGATATTTAAAAAATTCATAAAATATCATCAGATTGCGCGTTTGGCGGTATTAGTCATTTCGACTGATACTCATCTTAACCAACATATGTTCTGACAACTCAACCGGGGCAAAACCATGACTGCAACACCCTCTCAAGAACAACAAGTGCGCTATATCAGGACCTGGGATCTGCCGGTCCGTCTGTTCCACTGGATAAACGTATTGTGCATTATGGTGTTGAGTTTGCTCGGCCTGGTGATGATGTTCAAACCTGAGCTGGGCATTTCCGGATTGGAGGCCAAAATTGGCCTGAAACAGGCCCATGTGATTGTCGGCTATGTGTTTGTCGCCAATCTGCTGTTTCGGATCCTATGGGGGTTTATCGGTACACGGTTTGCTCGCTTTAGCGATATGTTTCGCGGCGCCTTTTCAGGCAGTGTAATTTCCGATTATCTCAGCCAAACCCGCAGTGGTCACTCGCCTCAATATCTTGGTCACAACCCGTTGGGTAAACCCATGGTCGTGTGTCTGTTTATCCTGCTGATCATCATGGCAGGAACAGGCTTATTCCGAGCAGGCACAGATATTTACTTCCCACCTTTTGGGGAGAGCATTCAACACTTTCTGGCTGCACCTGATACCAATCCAGCCGATCTTAAACCTTATGTCGAGCAGGGTGTTGATAAGCAGCAACAGGAAGCGCTGGCCCCTTACAAGAAATGGACAGGTAAGGCTCACGTATGGGGGTTCTATCTGTTGGTAGTATTGGTGCTGATGCACATCAGTGGTGCCATATTCACCGAGTGCCGTCATCAGCCAGGTATTATTTCGGCGATGTTCTCGGGTAAAAAACCAATTTCAGGCAAGGCCGCAGACGAATGATATTGGGCTACAACCGACGGCGCGCGAGCAGAGATCTGCGGCGGTGATGTAGCGGAAAGTCAAAACAAAAACGCTGGCATCAAGCCAGCGTTTTTTATTATCCGGTGCGCAAATTATTTGCGGCCATCATCATGACAGGCATCACAGGTAGGCTTCTGACCTACGTTCATGTCATGCATTGTGTGACAGTCCTGACACATCAGCATACCGTCGTGTGGCTTATGCTTGTCATCCATTTCGGCCAGAGAACCGTGGCAGGATTGGCACTGTTCGAACTCGAACGCACCGTCGGCAGACGCACTGGCACCGTCAGCGTGACAGCTTTCACAACCACCCATTTCAGCGTGGAACTCAGCCAGAGTCTGATCTGCCGCGAAAGCAGAAGAAGACAGGGCAACAGCGGCACCAAACAGTGCACTCAACAGGAATTTGCTCACTATATATTCTCCAAGGCAACCTGACCGGGCGAAAGTTCTTATGTCTGGTGACTTTCTACTCCTGGCCGGATAATCACATTTTTAAAAGATACTTAATGACCCGTCAGGGTGGTATTAAACATTCCAAACGTCACGATTTTAACTATTCGACATTTTGAAAAATGTGCGCCACCTCATACAAACAAGCACTTACATACAAGTTTCACAAATGAGAAACTAATGCAACAATCAGTAAAGCAGCAAGCAAAAAGAAAGGGAAGCCCCGGGCTTCCCTTTCATCTATCCGTGTCACTGTCAACGCTGATGACGCAGCGCCTCAATACGTTTTTCCAGCGGCGGATGGCTCATCAACAGCTCGGCCACTGAACGCTTGCCATTGATACCAAAGGCTGACATAGACGCAGGCATACCACCGGCTTCCGGTCCATAACGCAGACGTTCCAGCGCAGCAATCATCTTCTCTTTTCCGGCCAGACGTGCGCCACCTTCATCAGCGCGGTATTCGCGGATGCGGGAGAAGTAAGCGACGATGAAAGACGCCAGAATACCAAACAGAATATCTAGCACAAAAACAACACCCATATAGGCCAGCGTACCCAATCCCTCGCCTTCTTCATCATTGCTGGAGACGAAGGTATTAACTGCCTGAGCAACAACCCGTGCGGCAAAAATGACGAAGGTGTTTACCACGCCCTGGATCAACGTCAGGGTCACCATGTCACCGTTGGCGACGTGGCTGACTTCGTGAGCCAGTACCGCTTCAACTTCATCCGGACTCATGCTGTACAGCAGACCGGTGCTGACGGCCACCAAAGAATTATTTTTGCTTGGGCCGGTGGCAAAGGCATTCATTTCAGGCGAATCATAAATCGCCACTTCCGGCATGGCAATACCCGCTTGCTGCGCCTGACGGGCCACGGTATCGACCAACCAACGTTGCTGACCGTCCTGAGGGTGTTCAATTACCATTAAGCCCATGGTCTTTTTCGCCATCCACTTGGACATGGCCAGTGAGATAAACGACCCGGAGAAACCAAAGATGGCTGCGAACACCAACAGGCCTCCCATGGTACTGGTATTAACACCCAGCAGGGACATGACAATTGACGCCACCAGCAAAACCGCCAGGTTGGTGACAATCAACAAGAATACACGCTTCATTACAGCTCCTAGTAGGGCACAACAGTGCCAGAGTTATTTGTTTCAGAAGATGGGGACGAGAGGAATGAATTTCAACTCCTGCCACCCTGATTATTCTCCTGTCAACAATAGTATGCAGGCAGTCTAGGAAGCTTTTATTAATCCAAACTTAATGGCCTGAGGATGTGCCGACAGGAGTGTTGAACCTGCCCCGACTTTGCTGCCATACTCACACTCCCATTAATCAAGGCACAGAAATACAATGACAATCAACGCCCTGATGCTGAGCGCATCGAAAGAAGGCAACACGCCATACCTGTCCCACGCCCTGCACTTTATTCAACCATTGACCACCACTGCCAAACGCTGGCTGTTTATCCCCTTCGCAGGTGTCAGCCTGAGTTACGATGACTATCTGCAACGGGTAACGCAGGGACTCGCGTCACTGGATATTGAAATCTGCAGTATTCATCAGTTTGATGATCCGCATCAGGCCCTGGCCCGGGCAGACGGGATCATGGTCGGCGGCGGCAATACTTTCCACCTGTTACATGAACTCTATCGTCATGATCTGGTTGAAGCCATCAAACAGGCGGTTGTGGCAGGAAAACCTTATATCGGCTGGAGCGCCGGCTCCAACATCACAGGTCAAAGTATCCGGACTACCAATGATATGCCGATCATTGAGCCGCCAAGCTTCGATGCGCTCAATATTCTGCCATTTCAGCTCAATCCTCATTACACCAATTACGTTCAGGCCGGCCACAACGGCGAAACCCGGGCTCAGCGTCTGAAGGAGTTCACCTGTGTGGCCCCGCAAACCGCGGTAGTGGGGATTCAGGAAGGCAGTGCGCTGTGGCGTCGCGGTGATACCCTGACATTGCTCGGGGCAAAAGACGCATACCTGTTTAAAGGCGAACAGCAGGAAGTGCCGTTGCCCGCTGGCAGTGATCTGTCCTATCTGCTGTAAACAGCAACGCGGCCCAATGGCCGCGTTTTATATTCAGCGCCGGCGTTTGGACTCAGGCCGCGGCAATCGAATAAAGTTGGCGGCCAACTGTGGCGACACCTCAGGCAAAAACGGAATTTCCCCAAGCAGCGGCACATCCAGCAGGGTTTTGAGACTGTCTAGGTTTTCCTGATAGCGACTCATTTCGGGATCAACGCAATTGGCCACCCAACCTGCAACCTCCAGCCCGTCTGCCTTAATCGCTTCCAGCGTCAATACGGCGTGGTTCAGACACCCCAGCTTCATGCCCACCACCAGGATCACCGGCACAGACAAATACTGCACCAACTCAGACATGTAACGCCCCTGCCCCAGTGGTAAACGCCAGCCTCCGGCTCCTTCGATCAGACAAAAATCGGCAATGGCCATTTGGGTGAGATCCAGTGACGACATCAGGGATTCGGGACTGATGTCCACGCCCTGCTCCTGGGCGGCGATGTGCGGCGCAATAGCGGGCTCAAAAGCGAATGGATTCACCATCCAGTAAGCCGGTTTAAGGGTTGATGCCGATAATAATGCGCAAGCATCGGAGTTACGCAGGCCATCAGGCGTCATTTCACAACCCGATGCCACAGGTTTGAGTCCCAAAGTACGGGCCTGATGCCCGCTGGCAGTGACAACACCGGCTCTGTGCAACAGCGCGCAGGACACCAGGGTCTTGCCGCAATCAGTATCTGTGCCGGTCACAAAATAAATCATTCAGCTTTCTCACTTAACCGCATCAACAAACAAAATTTGATAGCTCAATGGCAGTCCCGGCTGTTCGCGCAATGACTCCGCGCGCAGCCCAAGTTGTTGCCAGAAAGCCCGCCCCCGGAGACCGAAATGGTGGCTGTCGGTGTCGACACTTTGCTCCTTTTTTCCTTTAATTTCAATGGTTGATCTGGGTTGCGAAAACCTTGCCGTGGCACCGACGCCCTTAAGGGAAAACAGCAGCGATTTAAGGCTGTCAAAATGCAGTTTCAGGGTCTGCTCTTGCAATGTCATCGCCTGCCAGGGCAAACCTGAGATCTGCCCGCGGATAACCTCAGCATCCGGAAATGCGTTGCGGTGCAGTCCCAGTATTGGCAGCTCGGGTAAGCTGCCATCCACCACCAGCGCCAATCGACACCGGCCGCCGGGTTTGAGTACCCGATGAATTTCAGCCAGCGCCAGCTCAAGTTGCGGGCACCATTGCAACGCCAGATTGGAGTACAGACAGTCAATTGATGCGCTGACCAGTGGCAACGCCTGCGCATCAGCACAGATGGCAAACTGCTGCGGAAAAGTCGCTTTCAGGGTACGCAGCATTGCCGGTGCAATATCCAGCGCGATCACCTGTCCGGGTGAGATAAACTCAGTACCCGGCCCGGCACCAATATCCAGCAGCGTTCCCCTTGGCGTAAAGCCAGATTGCAACAGCTGCGCTGTTTGACGCTGCAGATGGTTATGTTCACGATAGCGCTCGGCGGCACGGGAGAATTGATGTGCGATATTGTCCCCCAAAGGAAGACTGACTTCATGTCGCATTAGATCTGGGGCTCCACTTGGCTCTGTGGTGGCAACAGCTCACCCAGTACAGAGACCAGATATTCAATGTCCTGCCGGGAATGGCGGGCGCTCAGGGTAATACGTAAGCGGGCACTGCCCACCGGCACAGTCGGCGGACGGATGGCGCCGACCAGAATGCCCCGCTGACGCAGCGCAGCGGCAAGCGCCATGACGGTATCATTGTCACCCACCAGCAGCGGCTGGATCGGCGTATCCGATGGCAGCAGGGAAAGCCCGGCCTGCTGACACAGCGCGCGGAACAGACGGATATTATCCAGCAGTGGTTGCTGTCGTATCGGCGTATCCACCAGACTCAGTGCCGACAGAGCCAGCTGCGCAGCCAGTGGCGACAAGGCCGTGGAGTAAATATAGTGGCGGCAATTGGCCACCATATAATCGACAAACAGCTGACTGCCCAGCAGCGCAGCGCCCTGACATCCCAGCGCCTTGCCAAAGGTCACCAGCTGCACATCGGCAAACTGACTGTCGCATGCTCCACCATCGTCACGGGGGATGGCAAAACCATGGGCATCATCCACTATCAGCCAGGCATTCTGCTCATCACAGAGTTGTCTTAATTGACTGAGTGGTGCGCAGTCACCATCCATACTGAATACACTTTCGGTGATGAGCGCCGTCACCGACTGCTTTTGCGCCATGGCCGCGGCACTGGCGGCATCATTGTGCAGAAAGCGCCGCAGTCGGGCACCACTGTCTTTGAGACCGTCGATGATCGAGGCATGCACCAGTTTGTCGGCAAGCACAGTATCAGCATCGGAAAACAGGGTTTTCATCAGTGCCTGATTGGCGCTGAAGCCAGAGCAGAACAGCAGTGCCGCCTCATGGCCGGTCCGCTGGCACAGTTTGGCCTCCAGTGCCTGATGGGTACGACAATAGCCGCTGACCAGTGGCGATGCGCCGCTGCCGCAGGCAACTTCCGTCAACGCCTCGGCCGCCAGAGTGTTCAGCACCTGTGAGCTTGCCAACCCCAAATAGTCATTGCCGGCGAAATCCAGCAGCGACTGTGGCTGCACTTGCCGCGTGCGCAGCAATCCGGCCTGTTGCTGCGCAGCCAGCCCTTCACCAAGGCGCTGCGCCAGCTTGCTTCGATGATTCAATTACACCACCGATGCATCATAAAACAGGCTGTCAGCCTTATCCCGGCGGGCTGCGGCGCGCTCAAGCATGGCTTCGTCTTTTTCAGGATCGGCAGCGACGCCCTGCTCTGGTTTCAGCCCAAGTCGCTTGAACAGCGCCATGTCATCGTTCTCTTCAGGATTGGGCGTGGTCAGCAATTTACAGCCATAGAAAATAGAGTTGGCACCGGCAAAGAAACACATGGCCTGCATTTCATCGCTCATTTTCTCGCGCCCCGCAGAAAGACGCACCCGCGACAATGGCATCATGATGCGGGCAACCGCAATAGTGCGGACAAACTCCAGCGGATCCAGATCTTCCTGCTGTGCCAGTGGCGTGCCGGCCACTTTCACCAGCATATTGATAGGTACCGAATCAGGATGTTTTTCCATGTTGGCCAGTTGCTGCAGCAAGCCAGCTCGGTCATTCTGGGTTTCACCCAAACCCACAATCCCGCCGCTGCACACCTTCATGCCGGCAGCGCGGACGTTATCCAGTGTATCCAGCCGGTCCTGATATGTACGGGTGGTGATGATGTCACCGTAAAATTCCGGAGAGGTATCCAGATTGTGGTTGTAATAATCCAGCCCGGCCCGGGCCAACTCATCCGCCTGTTCGGGTGACAGCATGCCCAGGGTCATACAGGTTTCCATCCCCAGCGACTTCACCTCACGCACCATAGTAGTCAGGTACGGCATATCCTTTTCTCTGGGATTGCGCCAGGCCGCGCCCATACAGAAGCGGGTGGCTCCGGCCGCTCTGGCACTGCGGGCCTCTTTAAGCACCAGCTCCATTTCCAGCAGGCGTTCTTTTTCCAGTCCGGTGTCATAACGGGCGCTCTGGGGACAATACTTGCAGTCCTCCGGACAGGCACCGGTTTTAATAGACAACAGACGGCTGACCTGAACCTCATTGGGATCAAAATGCTCGCGGTGAATACTGTGGGCCCGGAACAACAGATCGTTCATCGGCAGGTTAAACAAGGTTTCAATTTCTTCCCGCGACCAGTCATGGCGCAGCGCACTGTCAGTCATCTCAGCATTTCCCGGGTGGTTTTTATCTTGGCTAGGATAGCTTTACCCCTTAGACTGTCAACTTTCCTGCGCCAACAAGGTTGACTGGTGATTATTTTATGAGCAACAACTTCATCGACTACCCATTTGATCAACAACATATCTGGCATCCCTACACCTCTATGCAGCATCCGCTGCCGGTGTACGGCGTCGCGTCTGCCAGCGGGTGCGAGCTCGAGCTTGATGACGGGCGTCGACTGGTTGATGGCACCAGCTCCTGGTGGTCCTGTGTACATGGGTATGGTCATCCGGTACTGCTGGAGGCCATGCAAACGCAATTGAATACCTTAAGTCACGTGATGTTTGGCGGTATTACCCATGAGCCAGCCATTGAACTGGCCAAACAGCTTGTCGCCATGACCCCAAAACGACTGACCAAGGTGTTTTACGCTGACTCCGGCTCCGTGGCCGTAGAGGTCGCCATCAAGATGGCGCTGCAATACTGGCAGGGACGCGGCTGCGCGCAAAAACAGCAGATTATGACGATTAAGCAGGGATATCACGGCGATACCTTCGCCGCCATGAGTGTCTGCGATCCGGATAATGGCATGCATACCATGTTTGGCAGCTCAGTCACGCCCAGATTGTTCGCCCCTGCGCCTCAGGCAGGGTTCGATAACGGTCTGGCCGCGCGTGATGCCAGCGCCCTGCGCGCCCTGTTTGAAGCTCATCATCAGGAGTGTGCGGCCATCATCCTTGAGCCTGTTATGCAGGGCGCCGGCGCCATGAATTTCTACGCGCCTGAATATCTGGTGCTGGTGCGACAACTGTGTGATGAATTTGAAGTGCTGCTGATAGCCGATGAAATTGCCACCGGCTTTGGTCGTACCGGCAAACTGTTTGCCTGCGAGCATGCCGGGATTGAACCGGATCTCATGTGTCTGGGCAAAGCGCTGACCGGCGGCTATATCAGCCTGGCAGCGACCCTGTGCAGTGATGAGGTGGCTGACGGCATAAGCAGCTCTGCGGCAGGCGTATTCATGCACGGGCCAACCTTTATGGCCAACCCGCTGGCGTGCGCGGCAGCCCGTGCCAGTATGACGCTTATCCAACAGGGAACCTGGCAGACTCAGGTCGCCGCCATTGAAAAACAGCTGCAGGCCGAGCTGGCTCCCGCCCGCGCACTGAGCGCCGTCAGGGATGTTCGGGTGCTTGGTGCAGTCGGTGTCATCGAAATGCATGAACAGGTCAATACCGGGCTGATGCAACAGGGGTTTGTCGAGCACGGTGTCTGGGTTCGCCCGTTCGATCGCTATCTGTATGTAATGCCACCCTACTGCATTAGTGCGGCGCAGCTCACTAAACTCACCTCCGCCATGGTGGAAATGGCCGCCAGCAAACACAGGCTTCGAGGTAAGCCGGCTCAGGGCAGCCCGAGTCACGGTTGAGACTGTCAGGTTAAAACTCACCCACTTTCATACGCTTGAGATTGCGACTGACTTAATAATCTTTCACAAACTTTTTTTGCCTATTCAATTGGGTATAGTAGAGAGCATCTGTCACTGTCCGGCTCAGCGGCGAGCCGGACAATATTATCGGGGATATCGATATGACGCTGCTCTCCACGCTGGCTCAGCCAGGTGTGCTTTCCAACCCAACTTCCCACGTTGAATACCTGACATTTTGTCTGTCACCTGACGTCACCGCGCCAGCAGAAATAACCGATGCGCTTGCGGCACTCGGTGGTATCGAGAAATCCATCAATCAGAAAGATCCTGATGCCGGATTGCAGCTGACCATCGGCTTCTCTGCATCGGCCTGGCCAGTGTTGTTTGCTGACTATCCGATGCCGGCCAATCTTCATCCTTTTGTGGAAATGCGCAATGGCGAGCGGCACTTTCCCGCCACCGCCGGGGACATTTTCGTGATGATTAAATCTTCCCGCATTGACCTGAATTTCCAGGCGGCAAAATACCTGCGCAAGGCATTTTCCGGGTTGGCCGAGCTGACCGAAGATATTCAGGGTTACAAATATCTGGATAACCGCGACATGATTGATTTTGTCGACGGCACGGAAAACCCGGTTGGGGATGAGCGCACCGAAGCGGTATTGGTTACCGAAGACATTGAACTGCACCAGGGCGGCAGCTATCTGCATGTTCAGCGCTATGTTGACCGTCAGGATCTGTGGGACAGCCAGAAAACCGAATATCAGGAGCAGGTCATAGGCCGCACCAAAATGGACAACGTTGAGCTGGATGATGATGCCAAGCCAGCCTGGGCCCACAACGCCAAAAGCAAGGTTGAAGTCGAAGGCGAAGAGATCAAAATGCTCAGACAAAACCGTCCATACGGTAATGCGCTGGAACACGGTACTGTGTTTGTGGGTTTCGCTTCCCACCCCGGTGTTATTGAAACCTCACTCAAGCAAATGATCACCGCTGATGAAAATGGTCACTATGACAGATTACTGGACTTTGTAGAGGCTAAAACCGGTACCCTGTATTTCATTCCATCCAAAACCTTTCTTGCTCAATTCGATGCCGACTGAGCCGGGGCTGACGGCCAAGACGCCTGATGTCAGCCTGTGGTGAAGCGGATAAAACAAAGGAGCCTGCTGGCTCCTTTGCTGTATCTGACAATAATCGTCACCAACAGGATCAGAACTTAACACCCAGTTGCAGTGCGCCGCCCAGTTCATCGTTCTGACCAAACTCTCCGGCCAAGTCTATGGTGACGGTATCGAATGGGGAAATCCCCAATCCCACGGTGTAGAAGTCATCATAGTTACCGCTCATGTCGTTGCGATAACCTGCCCTTAACTGAATAAATTCAAAGACATCAACTTCAGCACCGAGGCGGGCCCACTGACGTGGCTTGAGGAAGGCGGCCTCTGCACCGTTAATGACAAATGATTTATCTTCGATAAGATCAATATCCAGCTCCAGGGATACCCCCACTATATCCACTGCAGCACCGGCGGTGACGGTTGGCTTCAGCGACAGTTTCTCACCGGCGACATTGACGACGTCACGCGAAATCAGGTTTCGTGCGACCAAACCTACCATCGCCGGGCCTATCTGGGCATGGGCACCAACATCAAAGTTAAAGCCAGTCGTATCAGTCATGTACTGATCATCAAAGTAGTCATCGCTGTCATAATTGCTGATATTGGCAACATATAAGTAGGAGTCCAGCCGCTGAACCTTGGGCGTGACACCAACGGCAATACCACCGATAACCGGCACAGAAAACCGGGTTGCCAGACTGAGGCTGATTTCATTCACGGCCACGGCCCGGGCCAGCCCCTCGGACGCGATATCATTCTGGTTAAAATCACCTGAAGTCAGAGCATTGTTAATGAGCTGTTCATCCGACTGCGCAAAACTGAAGTCCCCCTTGGCCCACAGCTGCCCACCAATAGTGACGCCCCATGCCAGATTTTCTGAAGGACTGTAAAACGCAAACTCCGCATTGGCCTGACCATCAATAGTGTCGTTATCCAGTGCCTTGAGCGCATCAATCAAAGAGCGGGCATCCGCTTCTGAGGGGGGATTATTGGGATCGGGATGATTGACCAGAGCTTCAAAGTCATTCAGTAGATCCTGCACCGCATCCACATCATCGATAGTGTCGTTAAAATCCCTGGCCTGAGCCCAGATCCCGAGTTTCAGATAAAAGTCATCGTTGTCGTCAAAGCGGGTCAACAACGCAGGATTGAGATTGGCCCGGGTAAAATCACCGCTGGCGATGCCGGTTCCGGCCATACCGGCACTGCGCGCATCCATTGGCATATCTGCCAACACTATCGGCGATATGAGTAACGCGCCACATCCTGCCAAAATTTTTGAATTCATTATGCTACTCCATTAATTACATCGTCCTGCCGGAAAACGTCCAGTTTCATTCCGGCTAAGCTGTGGTTTAACCACCATGAAAATAGTTTAAAAAACGCAATATTGCCGTGCCATTGCGCGGATTTTGTCCAGTGGCACGCCATGCCGGTTACGTTTAGCACAAATTTGCTGATGTTCAGGATCAGCCGGATCACCTATCAGTACCTGCCTGATCTGATATCCCAGTGCTCGGGCGGCTTTGTCATAACAAAGATATTCCCACTGAGCCAGGTTGGTATTATCACAAATAACCACGGGGACTTTGGCCACCAACGCATCAATAAAGGCGGCTAAATTTCGTTGGTGATATTCACTCAATCGTGTTTTATCAAAAATATAGTGTTCACCACGCATGAAAAAACTGTCGGTGGAAAAATATCCCTGTTGACGCACCTGCAGTGCAACTTCAGGCTCAAGCGTTTCAATAAAACTGTCTACCCAATAGGATTTTCCGCTGCCCGGCAAACCGCGCATAATAATAGCCACTGGCGACAACTCAACAGCTCCCTGAAATTTTTTCACCACTCAGGATCTGCCCGACCAACGTCGGCATGATCTCACCGGCCTTGCCGGTCAGGTGCAACTGAAATTCACTGTCCCGCGCCGGAGGGGCGAGATTCACCTCAACCGTATGTGCACCGTGGTGATTGGCGGTATCCACAAATCCTGCTGCAGGATACACAGTGCCTGAGGTTCCAATGGCAATAAACAGGTCACACTCTTCGAGCGCAAACTGTATACGGTCCAGACCTAAAGGCATCTCGCCAAACCACACCACATGGGGACGCAGACGCTGCCCGGGTATACAGCAGGTACAAAGATGATCCGGCCCAAAAGGCTCTGTCAGTAAAAATGTCTGACCGGATTGAGGACAGCGCCCCTTAACCAACTCGCCGTGCATGTGGATTAATTTAAACGACCCTGCCCGTTCATGCAGATTGTCAATGTTCTGGGTGATCAGCAAAAACTCGCCATCAAACTCCTTCTCCAGCCTGGCCAGTGCCAAATGTGCCGGATTGGGCTCGACACCGGCAGACAGCAGTTGCTGCCATCGGTCGTTATAGAAGGCTTCAACCAGTTCTTTGTTTCTGGCGTAACCTTCGGGTGTTGCCACATCTTCAATATGATGGCGCTCCCACAACCCGTCCTGATCCCTGAAAGTTCTGATGCCGGACTCAGCCGATATTCCGGCTCCGGTCAACACCACTATACGTTTGTACATGTTCGCCCCTTATCCCTGTCGCCCGACTCCCGGACCCGTACATTCATGTCTGCGCAAATACCGCATAACCTTACTAAAAGTACGCTTGATAATGCCATAGCTTTGATAAATTTCATCCAACACAGGTAAATTAAGAACCGATTCGTACTCAAAGGTTTAAGTTTTAAAGTCGACCCCCTATAATGGCTGTCAATATACGAAAGGTGAACCCTTGGGTTCTGCAATCAAGAGACAAATAATGACAGATGGAAATCAAGCGCTGAAAAAAGCGGGACTGAAAATTACCTTACCACGAGTCAAAATCCTGGAACTGATGCAAGAACCGGAAAATCAACATATCAGTGCAGAAGATCTGTACAAAAAGTTGCTCGATATAGGGGAAGAAATTGGCCTGGCAACCGTATATCGGGTGCTCAACCAATTTGATGATGCGGGTATTGTATCCCGGCACCATTTTGAAAGTGGCAAAGCGGTATTTGAACTGTCAACTCAACATCACCATGACCACCTGGTCTGTTTGACCTGCGGCAAAGTGATTGAATTCAGTGATGAGGTCATCGAAAGCCGGCAGCAGGAAATTGCCCGCAAGCACAATATCAAACTGACCAACCACAGTCTGTATCTCTACGGTGTTTGTACCAACGATAACTGCGATCACGCGGACGCCTGAGGCACACTCAGCGCCAGAGCCTGATACCGTGTCAGACGCTCTCTTGCCAAAGCCCCTTTCTTAGGGGCTTTTCTGTGTCCCCTCACCCGGCAGTGAGTCAGACATACTCCTATAGATAACAGCGCACCTGTAAATTCCTGCGCAATTGTTCCGGACAGTTGATAAATCCCCCCATAACGCCATTCCTTGTATAGAGTTACCACGATAGAACCAGCGGGAATAGCGGTTCCTTATCACCATCATATTATTGCCACCACTGACAAACCACAGCAGCACCAGCCGGCTAAATTGGCAATAACAGCATAATATTCAAAATGATAAACTCTACAGCAAGGTCGCACGAGAAATCCCTCAATAGAGTATGAACGACCGGGTAGCAAAGACTTATAACCATTTCAAGGTAGATGTTAAATTTCTAGATGTTTCTCGTCTTGCTGCATTTGCAACAATTAAGTAACTTAAATCAAGTAACCAGAAGTACAATCAACTGCACAGAGGGGCGAGTATGGCGGAATTACCCGATTTCGACACCCTGAAGTGGCTGGCAGAGCATGACCCTGTCAAATTAGCCCAGCTTCAGGAATCCCTCACGGAAGAGATTATTAACAACTCACAACACAACCGGGCTCAGCTCAGGAGCCTTCATCATCACTACAAAGAGCAGATGAAGCGTTGCACCAACCCATACCACAGGTGTGTGGTGTCTATGGCCCTGATGCGGGGAAAACTGTTCACCATGGCGGCCGCCATCAACAGTCCCGACGAATTCACGGCCAATCTGGCCAGTGTGACTCCAATAGATAAAAAACTTCAATGACGCTCAGTTATAACCAGCGCTTCAGTCGGAAAAATAAATAGGTCCCTGCAGCGCTGGCTAACATCAACAGCAACGCCAGCGGATACCCATACTCCCATTTCAACTCAGGCATATTCTCAAAGTTCATCCCGTAACTGCTGGCGATAAGAGTTGGTGGCAGAAAGACGACGGCGGCAACCGAAAATATTTTGATGATTTTGTTTTGCTGCAAGCCACTGAACCCCATGGCCGCATCAAGCAAAAAGTTCAATTTGTCGAAAATAAACTGGCTGTGAGGCATCAAAGACTCGATATCCGCCAACATCTCGCGCAATTCCTTCATCTCGTCATCAGATAAATTCCGGCGGTAGTATCGCTGGATGTAGCGCAGTGAACGCTGAGTATCGAGCAAACTGAGTCGGATCTTGCCGTTGGAGTCTTCCTGCAGGGTGATCATCTTGAACACTTCATCCAGCTCATCACTGTCAAACACTTCGCGCCCGACATTATCCAGCACGGTGTAAACATCCTCGATCAAGTCAGAGAGATAGTCCACTTTCAGCGTAAACAGCTCAATAAACAGATCTTTAGGAGAGTTAACGTCCAGCCGTCCCAATCTGAGGTAATTGCGCAACAGACGGATAAGACCGATGTCCTCTTCCCGCATAGTGATCAGAAATTGCTCCCGCAGGTTAAAAGACACGTTGACCGCGCGTACTTCCTGGCCGACTCGCTGAGGAAACAAGCTGTTAATATGCAAACCATCACTATTTTGGTAAAAACGAGCCGATGCCTCGATCTCGTTCATATCCTCTTCATCGGGTAATTCTTCTTCCGAGAAATTTGCCAGCCATTCGCGCTCATTATCCTCCGGCTTATACAGATCAAGCCATATGGTCGCCGGCGGCAAACTATCATCGACATTCAATTCCCGAATAGCCAACTGACGGTTTTCATAGACATATGCTGTGATCATATAACCTCCGTGGAAGGGGTCTGTCCGGTAAAAAACGAAGGCCGGACACTAAAATATCTTATAGTCGAATAATTACCGGGCAGACACAGTCACTGACTGTTGATCTGACACCCGAATCAACAAACCATCAATCGTAGTCAGTCGATTTCCTTCTATATCTTTTCTTCTTACCTCAAACGTCTCAGAATGACCGGTCGCAGGCGTGGTGATAGTCACTGTGACAACCTGATATCCATCATACCAATGCCAGACACTCAGCCCTATCCCAACGACCAGAACCAAGGACAGCGTACCGATAATGCCGTATCGCCTCAAAACAGCCTGACCTGTAACCATAGTCGGCTTATGCTCTTCTACCGCTCTTTTTCGGGTCAGAAAATGCCAGGCGATGATCAATACCACCAGGGTCAACAAAATCTTGGTCAGCAAGGGAAACTCCGGACATTGTAAAAACAGCCCTATTCTATCCCCTGTTGACTGAAAAACCGAACCTTGATTCAGAGGATTTCACTTTCAATCACAATGAGTTTGGGGAAATATCATATCAGCAAGAGCAAATTACGCCGCAATGTTAAACGCACCCACAATTTGACTTCTGATACATCAAAAATATGACGCAAGCGAGGCGATTCACTTTCGTCTTAATGTTCGCGCCAAGCGATGTGCTTATGCGGACAGCAGCATGAGCTTGGCGCCAGCCAAACGCACTAAACCAGGACGATATTCTGTGGTAGTAATGAATAGTGCAGGGTGGTATACCAATGACATTGCAATCGATATCCCCAACTTGTCGATATTCAAATTGCCGCCCTGTCCCCCGGAGCTCAACCCCATCGAACAGGTGGGGAGCTGGCTGCGCCAACATCATCTCGCCAATCGCTGTTTCAAAGGATATGAATACATAGTGGATGCCTGTAGCCAAGCTTGGAACAACTTCCTCAGTTGCACAAAGCATGTGATAAAAATGTGTTCGAGAGAATGGGCAAGGGTGACGGAACTTTAATGCGGAATGGTATTATACCAATTTCATTTAATAGTTGATCTGTTTCAGCGGGAGTTCAATGCGCTTGAGACAAGGCGAGCTGGCGAAGTCATAGTGGTGCTATGTCAAGACGGCTCAACACAGTATCAAGTGCATTGAAACCCGCACTGCGTGAGCGTGTCAGGCATCCTACTTCTGTGTTGCATTGTAGTGGTCTAATGAATCCGGACACCATTTTAGGTGGTAAAGTTGCCACTTGATTAAGAGGTGTTTCATGACCAGAAAAAGACGTTCCTTTACACCAGAGTTCAAACTTGAAGCAGCCAGTTTGGTACTGGATCAAGGTTATTCCATTCCAGAGGCCAGTCGTTCCCTGGATATCGGTGAGACTGCACTCAGACGCTGGGTCAATCAGCTGGAAGCCGAACGTGGTGGCTCGACACCAGTGAGTAAAGCCTTGACGCCTGAGCAGCAAAAGATTCAGGAGCTTGAAGCCAGGATTAATCGGCTGGAGCGAGAGAAAGCCATCTTAAAAAAAGCAACCGCTCTCTTAATGCAGGACGAACTCGAACGTACGCGCTGATAGACCAATTGAGAGGGCA
>NZ_JBOZWP010000027.1:0-74497 GCF_050865035.1 Shewanella sp. GXUN23E
GATATGAAAGAAAAATACATTTTTCTGCTCACTTGACCAAATTTCGCCCTGGTCTGCGTTTTTTTAACCTTTATACTGTCAAAAAACGCCATTTCAGGGGAAATACATGTCATCTTCTATTCGTTCATACAAAGGAAAGCACCCCACTCTGGGGCAGAAAGTCTACGTCGATGAAAGCGCTGTGCTGGTTGGAGATATTGAACTGGCAGAAGACGCCAGCATTTGGCCTCTGGTTGCCGGCCGGGGCGACGTAAACTTCATCAAGATAGGCAAGCGTTCAAATGTGCAGGATGGCAGCGTTCTTCATGTAACCCGAACTTCAGCAAATAACCCTGCTGGCTATCCTCTGATTATTGGTGATGACGTGACGGTGGGACATAAGGCCATGTTACATGGCTGCACTATAGGCAATCGGGTACTGGTAGGTATGGGAGCCATTGTATTGGACGGCGCCATCATCGAGGACGATGTAATGATCGGCGGCGGCACCCTGGTACCTCCAAACAAAGTGCTGCAAAGCGGCTTTCTATACGTTGGCAGTCCGGCCAAACAAGCCAGAGCACTGACTGAAGCAGAAAAAACATTCCTCAAACAGTCTGCCGATAACTATGTCAGATTGAAAAATGAATATATTGAGGAAATAAGCTAAAGGTAAAGTCACCGTCTCTGGTGCTTTGGAGATGACAATTGAAAGGGAGCTGCGGCTCCCTTTGGTGTAACCAGGCAGGTTAACCCAACAGCACATGCCCTTCTGCATCAAACGCTTCGGCGACCAACTTCAGCTCAGCCAAGTCTTCAACATCAAATCGGCATTGGGAAAACACATCCAACACATTCTCAGCGGTGACATCTGATACACCGCTCAATTTAGCCAATCCGGCCAACCCAATGACACAAAACAGGGTTTGGCCATCTACCTGTACGGGAAAAACCATCTGCTGTTTCGTCGCATCCCAGCTTTGTAAATCCGGAAAAATAACACTTTGGTTCATTACGCCTCCAAACGGCTTCTTAACGATGCCAATACAACATCTACATCCGGCATGACATTGCGCCACAACTTAAAGGCAATAGCCGCCTGACCGACCAACATTCCCAATCCATCCAGGGTATGAATGACGCCCTGTGCGCTTGCCCAACGATTAAAAGCGGTCATGTCGGCGCCGTACATCATGTCGTAACACAGTGTATCCGCGTTAAAAATCTCAGCGGGCACCGGTGGAAGCTCACCCGCAAGGCTGGCAGAGGTTGAATTGATGACAATATCAAAACCGCGCCCTGGTGTGGTTATTGCCTCAGCCCTGATGCCACCATACTTTCTGAATAAGGCCGCCAATGCCTGAGCTTTGGACTCGGTACGATTGCAGATCACCAACTCAGCAGGCTTCGCCTGCAGCAGTGGCAGAATCGCGCCCCTGGCTGCACCACCTGCGCCAAGAAGCAAAATACGCTTGCCTTGCAATCTTATATGTCGCTCAAGATCGGCCACCAGCCCACGCCCATCAGTGTTATCCCCATAAATACGGCCATCATCGGAAAAACTCAGGGTATTCACAGCACCGGCAAGGCGGGCTTCATCACTCAGCTGGTCGCACAGTTGATAAGCCTGCTCTTTGAATGGAACAGTCACATTTGCGCCCCGCCCTCCCTGTGCCATAAAACGGCGAACTGCCATTTCAAATCCATCCAGCGGCACCAACGAGGTGTCATAACTCATATCCTGATGAGTCTGTGCCGCGAATGAGGCATGGATAACGGGAGACTTGCTGTGAGCGATGGGGTTACCAAAAACGGTATATCTGTCAGACATCATCAACCTGCGTTATAACCTGAGTTACAGGCAGTCTACCGCCACACTATATGAGTGCAAGCCCATCACGCAGATTGGCCTGTATTCCATCGCTTGTGCTGCAGTAGACTTCAGCTATCTCAGTAAAGGGAAGTCAACAATACAGATGAAATGGTTGAAGAAGCTATTTAGCGGCCAGGAAAGTACCGACAACGGTGAGCGGGATCCCCGGCAATCCAATGCCTATGACAGAATTGGTGGGGAAGCGGTAATAAAAGCCCTGGCGCACCAGTTTTACCAGGAAATGCAAAGCCAACCTGAAACCCGGGAACTGCTGGCAATCCACAAAGCACCCATCGCTCAGTCAGAGCAGAAATTATTTGAGTTTCTCAGCGGCTGGCTTGGCGGCCCGCAACTTTATCAACAGAAGTATGGTCACCCAGCGCTTAGAGCCAGGCACATGCCCTTTGCCATCGATGATAATCTTCGGGATCAATGGTTAATCTGCATGCAGGCAGCACTGGTTAAAGAGGTGAAAAACCCTCAACACAGGCAAGCCATCTTTCAAGCCGTATCTGAACTGGCTGATCATATGCGAAATCAATAACCTTCAGATAATAGGTATTGATTAGCGTTTTAAGACAAAAGCCAGCAGTTGCTGGCTTTCACTTTATTACGTAAGACTCAGTCCAACCATTGCTGAGGTTTCAGGTAGGTCTCATACAACTCAGCTTCCGGGCTCCCTTCCTCAGGATTGTAGCTGTATTCCCAGCGAACCAACGGTGGCATGGACATCAGGATAGATTCGGTACGTCCACCCGTCTGCAGGCCAAATAGCGTGCCCCTGTCATACACCAGATTGAACTCCACATATCGGCCGCGGCGATAGAGCTGAAACTGACGTTCCCGCTCGCCGTACTCAGTGTTTTTGCGGCGCTCAACAATAGGCGCATAAGCCTTGAGAAAGCCTTCACCCACGGCTTGCATAAAGTCAAAACAGCGCTCAAATTCCCAGGTATTGAGATCATCGAAGAACAACCCTCCAACACCACGGGTTTCTCCCCGATGAGGCAGGAAGAAGTATTCATCACACCATTGTTTGTATTTAGGGTAAACCGGCTTTCCAAACGGCAGGCAAATGTCTCTGACCGCCTGATGCCACTGCACTACATCTTCGCGGAATGGGTAATACGGGGTCAGGTCAAAGCCACCGCCAAACCACCAAACCGGGTCTTGCCCCTCTTTGTAGGCAATAAAAAATCGCACATTGGCATGGGTCGTTGGAATGTAGGGATTGCGGGGATGAATAACCAACGACACACCCATGGCCTCAAAACTGCGGCCCGCCAACTCAGGACGATGTGCCGTGGCTGACGCAGGCATCATGGCGCCGGTGACATGGGAAAAATTCACCCCAGCCTGCTCAAATACCGCACCATCACGCAATACCCTACTGGTTCCACCACCGCCCTCTTCGCGGGTCCAACTGTCGGCAATAAAAGTTGCCTGACCATCGAGTTGCTCAAGCCCCTCACAGATCTGTTGCTGCAAAGCGATTAAAAAGGCCTTCACCTGGCCGCTGTCCGGCAATCCCATACTGATTATCCTTGTCTTAATACTTGTCCACTGATGGCATCGATGATGGTTGATGGCTGGCGCTGCAATCCCAACTCGCCCAAGATTAGGGCATCAACCTTGTCAGCAAAGTCACTCAAAATAGTCTCAGCATGCAATGCCGGCTCCTCACCCGCCAGATTGGCACTGGTCGATACCAGGGGCTTACCCAAAGTATCACACAACTCCCGGACAACGGGATGGGCTGAGACTCTCACGGCAATGGAGTCGAATTGCCCGCGCAGCATAGTCGAGGTATGGGCAAAAGTTGGCATGACGAAAGTAAAGGGGCCTGGCCATTTATCCTGTGCTCGTTGCAGCTGTTCACTGCTCAAACGACTGAAATCCACATAAGGAGCCAACTGTTGAATATTGGCAGCCACTAAAATCAGGCCTTTTTGCCAGGGGCGCTGCTTTATTTGCAGTAGTTTTTCGATAGCCGCATCATTGTCCGGATCGCAGCCCAAACCATATACAGCCTCTGTTGGATAGGCGACAACACCGCCCAGTTGAATGACATTGTTTGCATCTGATGGGTGCAATTGCAGCATCTTGGTTCCACCTGTTATTAGCATATCCTGACAGCGGGCTAATACGCCCATTCCGGTCGCCCCATCCCGACCGCGGCAGATTATAATCTCTGTCCCTATTCTGCGCCAAACATTATGACCAGGATCACAGATTACTGAATAACCGTCCTGAAATGTCAGAGTTTACGTTTGAATTTACAGGATTTTTGCGGACATTCCAGGCGTTTTCCGGAGACGGTGTTACGCTCAACCAGTATGCCAAAACCACAATCAGGACAAGATTCGGCCACTGGCGGATAATTCACCAAAAACTTGCACTTGGGATAGGTGTTGCAGGCATAGAAAGACTTGCCAAATCGGCTGGTTCTTTGCTCCATATGGCCTTTGTTGCATACCGGGCAGGCTATGGCTTGGGCTTCATCCTGACCGGGCTTTTCAATGTGATGACAGGCCGGATAGTTGGTACAGCCGATAAAAATGCCGAAGCGCCCTGATTTTACTGCCAGTTCATGACCACATTCGGGGCATACAGAGCCCTCAATTACCTGAGCTTCAAGATTCTCATGTTGCACCAATGGTCGGGTATAGTCGCATACCGGATAGTTGTTACAACCGATAAAACCACCATGTTTGGAGTGACGGACAGATAACTCGCTGCCGCACTTGGGACAGAGTTCATATTCTTTTTCCAATGCATGTTCATGGGCACTGAAAAGCTGGTCATCAATCTTGGACATGGAAAATTCCTGCAGTGAGATTGCACTATTTTACCAAGCCTCATGCACCGGTGGAATTCAGCCAGCTCAGAAGCGTGGGAAATATCCATATACTCAACCGCTGCAAGTGGATATATTGTATACAAAATAACAATAAGGTTAGGGAGTAACCATGAAACTCAACACTTTGCTGCTGGCGATAGCAATCTCGGGGTTGGTCGGCTGCAGTCAGCTAAGCCTGCCAGAAAGACCCACGCCCAAGGCAGATGCACTGCTGCAATACGATGCGCAGCAGTATTTTACCGACACGACTGAGTATGATCTGCTCACGGCTCGAGACACTATTTTCAAACTGGGACAAACTCAATCCCCTGATGAGCTTGATAAGCTGCTCTATTACCTGCGAGCCTTCAGCTACTACGGTGATATCAAAGCATTAAACGACGCAGATTTAGATAGACTCGCCAGCAATCTGGACAGGCTGCCAACGACACCCCGTCTGCAGGAACATTTTGCCGTAACTCTGTATCGCTACTTCAACGAAAACACACCTGCGCAGCTGGCAAGCCTGCTGCCCAGACTCCACGCTCAACTGGCGCAACTTAATCGCCTCACACCAAGCCAGGCTTCCGACTATGCCCTGTGGGAAACATTAAGGGCCTACGGCTTTTTATTGCACCTCAGTCAAAAACATACCGACTCTGAGCTCGCCGGTGTCATGACTGATGATAGTGTCTTCTACGCGTTGTCTGCGTTCACTGAATCGCAACTTGCACAGGGTTACGCCAGTTGGCGAATCGACAATGGTTACTGGGCATTGGCCATGTATCGTCTGGCACTGGCGGATGAACAACCCATCTCTGAAACCATGGTGGATGACCGCGCAGCAGCCATTGCCCGTCAGGATTTACGGCTCAGGGGGGATAACGCCAGACAGAGTTACACCCTGGGCTACCATGTCAATATCTTCGGCAAGAAGCAGTTGTGTGAGCAACTGTCTGATATCTGCCGGATCCCAACGATTGAAGCAGTGCTGCCCTATGTTCACTCCTGCTCGGAGTCATTATTCATCCGGCATCAGGATCTCAATTCTGATGAGCTGAATATCAGCTGTCACAAACTCACGTCTCAGGAAATGGATTTTCATAGCCTGCTGGCGACCAACCACCAACCAGTGGCAAACGACTACAACGATGCGCTGCAGGTTGTTACTTTTAGCAACTGGACCCAGTACAACGCCTATGGACAACTACTGTATGACATCAGTACCGATAACGGCGGCATGTACATTGAAGGCACACCACAAAATCCAGACAACCAAGCCAGCTTCTTCGCGTTCAGACAGTTTTGGATCGATGACTTTGCGATTTGGAACCTGAATCATGAGTATGTGCACTACCTGGATGGACGTTATGTTAAATACGCCGGATTCGAGCACTTCCCCTCGCATCTGGTGTGGTGGGCAGAAGGACTGGCCGAATACATCTCCAAGGGCAATGACAATCCCAAAGCAGTGGCGCTAATCAAAGACAATAACCAAGCACAACCAACACTGGCACGAATTTTTGCAACTCAATATGAAGACGGCGTCGACTATACCTATCGCTGGAGTTATCTGGCTATGCGCTTCCTGGCAGAACAACACCAGGTCGGATTACGACAGGCAGCCGCCTTGCTCAAATCTGATTATTTCGACGGATACATGAACAAGTTAGAAGAATTCAGCAAATTGGATAGTGACTTTACACAGTGGCTCGCAGATGTAGCACAGGAAAGTTCAAAAACTGAGGCAACAGAACGACACATAAATAAAATCGACCGCTACGCCTACCGTGACTACCTGCAACCTGCACACCTGCCAACGGATGAATTGCACCAGCACTTTTAATATCTATCACCGGAAAGTGTCGATGTAAGGTGTTGCCTGCAGGTATGTCGACCAGCCGTTGCCCGCAATCGGACATCAAAAAAGGAGGCCCAGACCTCCTTTATCTATGCCGCTGAACAAGCACAGTGTCCAGACGATTGGTGGTGCCACTCAGGAATGCAGCATGCCGTCGGGCTGCTCAAACACCAAATCTTCCATCTGGGCATAAGCTGATTCATTACCGGGCGCGTTGAACAGTACCATCAGGATCACCCACTTGAGATCATCCAGTACCAAAGTTGGCTCATCCAACTCCATCACTCTGTCGATGACCATTTCCCGGGTGGTAACACTGAGCACCTGAATATGCTCCAGAAACATCAGGAAACCACGACACTCAACATCCAGCTTACTCATCTCAGCATCGGTATAGATACGGAAAGAGGTTTGATCATGGGTGCGCAGATAGGGTTTGTCACTTTCCTGCAATTCAGCAAGATGTTCAAGCCAGGAGAGAGCTTTAAGAATTTCTGACTGGTGGAATCCTGCCCGGGTCAATTCCTGAGTCAGTTCATCCTCATCCACCATCATTTCCATTTCGCTGTGCACATAGTTTTCAAACAGATACATGAGAATGTCGAACATGGCTAGTTCCTCTTTAGTCTGACGTAACCCCCGGGCACCGCAGCAACCCAGCCCTGTAACTCAAGTTCAAGTATTTGTTCCAACACGTGATCTATCGTTTTTCCACTATGTTCAACCACCTCATCCAAAGTTGTCACTTCATATCTGACACTAGACAACAAAGAGGGAGTTGGCAACTCAGCGGTGCTTTCCTGCGCTATATGGTGACATAAATGCAAGGCTTCAAGGTGCCAACCACACAGAGCAGCAAGCTCTTCAGTAATATCGACCGCATTCTCCACAAGTTTGGCACCATTTTTAAGCAATTCATGACAACCTTCACTCTGACCGCCCAAAATTCCACCAGGCACAGCAAAAACCTCCCGCCCCTGCTCGGCCGCCAGCCTGGCGGTAATAAGCGAACCACTTTTTAATCTGGCCTCCACCACCAGCGTTCCCAGCGAAATGCCACTGATAATGCGATTCCGTTTGGGGAAATTACCGGCAAAGGCTTTAGTATCCGGCCAGAACTCACTGATCAAACATCCCTGCTCACGAATCGCCAGATAGAGTTGCTGATTGCGTCTGGGATAACACTCATCCACCCCGGTTCCCAACACTGCAACGGTAGCGCCACCAGCATCCAGTGCGCCCAAATGAGCTGCAGCATCAATGCCGGACGCCAGACCACTGCACACCATCACCCCCTGAGCTGCCAATTGATGGCTGAGCATACGGCCGCTTTGCAAACCGGCCGGACTGGAACTGCGACTGCCAACCACAGCTACAGCGGGTACCTGCAGTAATTCGGGTCGCCCTTTGGCAAACAGAACAGGGGGAGGATCGTAGATAGTGCGCAGCAAAGGCGGATAAAAGGGGTCATCAAAACAGATGATGGCATGATCGGCGGCGGCCGCTTGCCAGGATAACGCCATTTCGACCCGCTCGGGTTGCAAACGGAAACGACTGCGCCCAGCACCTTCAAGTGAGTCAGGCTCAAACTGAAGACGCTGCCTGAGTTCAGGCAGCGTCATGGATTCCAATTGGCGTTGTATTCCGGCAGGCCCCAAACCGGATACCGCAGCAACCGCCAGCCAATCAGGCAGGCTGTCTGTCAGTGTTATTCTCCGAGTAATGGCGGTTTGGGCGTTTCCAGACGGTCATTTACCCGTACAGGCCTTTCATTAACCATTATCAGGCCCAGGGCAGTATTATCAAACACCTTGAATACCATCAAATTGCCATGATAGTTGGCAGGTAATTGATATGTACTGGAATCTGAAATAGTGGCCAACACCTTGTCATAGGAGGAGCGATCGGCAGAAGGAACGGGAATTCCATCTTTATCGATGACGACTTCATCGCCATCCCTGAATATGGCAAACACATCGCCCTGGGTCACGCCATCTGTTGTGCCACGGTCAATATAAACCACATCCAGCTTGCCCATTTCACGGACATCAATGCCTGAAGCCAGAATTTTCGTCGGCTCAGCCACCTCGGCAGCCTTGGGCATAAAATAGATAGGCAGCAAAGAAGTATCATCCAAAGCCAGTAATCTGTTGCCCGGCTTGGTTTCTCTGAAACTGGTCTTTAACATCACAGTGGACACATCACCACTTGCCACTACCTGTCCGGTTGCCGTTAAAATCGCTTCCTGTCCCAAAGTCTCGCCATCTGTGTCACGATTAAAAATTCTGCCACCGGTATAAAAGCCGACCTTCTGGCCAACTATCAACGGTCCATCAACATAAACCTGCTGACCGGCAACATGATGTCGTGATGCAGTTTCACCTCCGAGTAAAACCGGCTGTTGTTCAAACCACGCCACATCAACCACCCGATTTTGGATCAGATAGGGTTGGATCAACGCCAAGTCAACAGCAGGCACCGCATCCCCCTTGGACTGAACCCGTCCTTCTGGAGACTTGCGTACCACAGGCTTATGCACCAGTCTGGGCTGGCCATCGACAAAAATCAGGCTGAGTCTGTCCCCTGGATAAATAAGGTGGGGGTTGGCAATTTGTGGATTGTTACCCCACAAATTTGGCCAGCGCCAGGGATCATTCAGGAAGTGGGCCGAGATATCCCACAGGGTGTCACCTTTTTGCACAACGTAGGAGTCTGGATGCCCGGGTTTAAGGGTAATCACATCTGCCAGCGCTGCACCGGCCTGGGCTACCAGGGCCACCCCCAGCGTTAAGGGTAAGAAAATGCGTTTCATCGGACCGTCCATGATGATTGACTCTTCAGTGAGCTTTTGCTGTCAATGAATGCCGCTTGGGATTAAAATTAATCCAACCACACAGGCCAGTATAACCAACTGGTGTAATTTTGACAGACTTGTTAAGAGTTTAACTATTATGGCTTTACTCCAGGTGCTCTGTTTCCCGGATGAAAGATTACGCACAGTCGCCAAACCTGTAACTGATTTTGGCGATGCCCTGCAAACCCAAATTGACGACATGTTTGACACCATGTACCAGGAAAAAGGCATCGGGCTCGCCGCCACTCAGGTCGATTTTCATCACCAGCTGATCGTGATGGACCTGCAGGATGAAGTTGACCGGCCAAAAGTCTTTATCAATCCGCAAATCATGGCGTCCAGTGGTGACTTCTGTAATGAAGAGGGTTGCCTGTCTGTACCCGGCATTTTTGCCAAGGTCGACCGCTGTGAGCAGGTCACAGTCAAGGCACAGGATCGTCACGGCAACGAGTTCACCGTTGAAGCAGATGGGCTGTTTGCCATCTGTATTCAACACGAAATGGACCATCTGCAGGGCAAATTGTTTGTGGATTATCTGTCGCCACTGAAACGCCAGCGTATTCGCCAGAAAATGGAAAAGGCCGCACGCCAGGCCAAAGCCAACTGATACACAGGATCTCACTTGAAACCACTCAATATCATTTTTGCCGGTACGCCGGATTTCGCCGCTCGCCATCTACAGGCGTTAATGGGTTCCCGCCACAACATTGTTGCAGTGTATACCCAACCGGATAAACCAGCTGGTCGCGGCAAGAAGCTGACTCCAAGTCCGGTGAAAGTGCTGGCGCAGGAACATGATATTCCTGTCTTTCAGCCAGCCTCTTTGCGTAAAGAAGACGCCCAACAGCAATTGGCCGCACTGAACGCCGATATTATGGTCGTTGTGGCCTATGGTTTAATCCTGCCCAAAGTAGTGCTGGAGATGCCCAGACTGGGCTGCATAAACGTGCATGGTTCAATTTTGCCTCGCTGGCGCGGCGCAGCGCCGATCCAACGGGCGCTGTGGGCCGGTGATGAAAAAACCGGTGTCACTATCATGCAGATGGATGTCGGCCTGGATACCGGCGATATGCTGCTGAAAACCGAGCTGAACATCGAAGACCAGGATACCTCTGCCAGTCTGTATGAGAAACTGGCAGCCCAGGGGCCAGAAGCATTGCTGCAGGCACTGGAAGGGCTGGCAGCCGGAACGCTGAGTGCAGAAAAGCAGGACGAGTCGCTGGCCAACTACGCCGAAAAGCTCAGTAAAGAAGAAGCACGCCTGGACTGGAATAAACCGGCAGTGGCTTTGTGGCGTGAAATTCGCGCCTTTAATCCCTGGCCGATCAGCCACTTCGACCACGAAGGCCAGACCATCAAAGTGCAGCAGGCTGAAGTCAAAGCCGACGCCACCCAGGCTATGCCGGGCACTGTGATTGCTGCAGGTAAGCAAGGGCTGGAAATTGCCACTGGAGAAGGCATTCTGGTTCTCAAAACCATGCAACTGCCGGGTAAGAAGCCGCTGGCAGTGGCCGATATCCTCAATGCCCGTGGCGAATGGTTCGCACCGGGCACAGTGTTGGCCAGCGCACAGGCAGAGTAATACATGAATATTCGAGCATTGGCGGCCAAGGCCGTTTTCGACGTACTGGAGCGCGGTATCTCACTGTCTGCCGCACTGCCGGAGCAACAGGCCAAGGTCAGTGGCAAAGACAAAGGGCTGCTGGCAGAGATTTGCTATGGCGTGATGCGTCACTTACCGCAATTGGACAAACTGGTCAGTGATTGTCTGAGCAAGCCCATCAAAGGTAAACAGCGTATTGTTCACCAACTGCTGCTGGTTGGCTGCTATCAACTCTACTTCACCCGTATTCCTGCCCATGCGGCAATATCAGAAACAGCCGAAGCCTGCCGCCAGCTTGGCTTCGAAAATCTGGTTAAAGTGGTCAATGGCGTATTGCGCAGCATTCAGCGTAATCAGGCACCATTGTCGGAAGACAACGATACCCTGAAATTCAATATGCCCGGCTGGATTGTCAAATCCCTGAAAGCCGCCTATCCGAACCAATGGCAGGAGATCATCGAGCAGTCACATCAGCGTCCACCCATGTGGCTGCGTAACAACGCGCTGAAGCAAACCAGAGATGAATACCTCAGCACGCTGGCGGAAGCGCAAATAGCCGCCTCAGCAGGTAGCTCACCACAAGCTATTTTGCTGGAGTCCCCTACTGATGTCGGCCTGTTGCCTGGTTTCTTTGAAGGCCACGCCTCGGTGCAGGATGGTGCCGCCCAGTGGGCTGCGACATTGCTGGAGCCACAAAACCATGAGCTGATTCTCGATGCCTGCGCGGCGCCCGGCGGCAAGACCTGCCACATCCTCGAGCTGGCCCCTGAAGCGACTCTGGTCGCCGTCGACTTTGATGACAAGCGCCTCAAGCGAGTCAGCGAAAACCTCAGTCGCCTGAATCTGCAGGCCGAGGTGATCCACGGCGACGCGTCTGATATCGATTCCTGGTGGCAAGGTGACAAGTTTGATCGCATTTTGCTGGATGCGCCCTGCTCGGCAACCGGCGTGATCCGTCGTCACCCGGATATCAAATGGCTGCGTAAAGCCAAAGACATTGAAGAGCTGGCCGCCCTGCAGAGCAAAATTCTTGATCACTGCTGGCAGTGGCTGAAGCCTGGCGGCACCTTGCTGTATGCCACCTGCTCTATCATGCCTGCGGAAAACCGCGACCAGATCAACGCCTTCCTTGCGCGCACGGCGGATGCTACCCTAGATGTCCTGCCACAAAGCAATACTGGTGAAACGGGTTGGCAAATCCTGCCAGGCCAGCAACAGATGGATGGATTTTATTATGCGCGCCTGCGCAAACAGGCGTGATTAGCCAATCCAATCCCGGTAGCATTGAACCACAGCGATAAGATCGAACGGGCAACGAATGAAAATTATCATTTTAGGCGCGGGACAGGTGGGTGGAACCCTGGCCGAGAATCTGGTGGGTGAAAATAACGATATCACCCTGATTGATACCAATAGAGCCAGATTGCAATCCCTGCAGGACAAGTTTGACCTGAGGGTGATTACCGGTCACGGTGCTCATCCGGATGTCCTCAAAGAAGCAGGCGCCGAAGATGCCGACATGCTGATTGCGGTTACCAACAGCGATGAGTGCAACATGGCAGCCTGTCAGATAGCCTATTCCCTGTATGGCACTCCGACCAAAATTGCCCGTATTCGATCTGAGCCTTACCTGAGCCTCAGGGACAAGCTGTTTATCGACAGTGAAACCAAGAACAGTGAAAACCGCATTCGTGGCGGTTTCATTATCGACGAGTTGATAGCCCCTGAGCAGTTGGTAACCGCTTACATACATAGATTGGTCGAGTATCCTGGGGCACTGCAGGTACTGGAGTTTGCTGAAGGACGCCTCAGCCTGGTGGCAGTACGCGCCTATTATGGCGGTCCGCTTGTCGGCAACGCGCTGGCCACTCTGCGTGAACACATGCCTAATATTGATACCCGGGTTGCCGCAATTTTCCGTCAGGGACGGCCTATCATGCCCAGGGGCACCACCATTATTGAAGCCGATGATGAAGTGTTCTTCGTCGCTGACAGCCGCCATATCCGCGCAGTAATGAGTGAGATGCAGAAGCTAGATAACTCCTACCGCAACATCATGATTGCCGGTGGCGGTAATATCGGCTTTGGTCTGGCTAAAAAACTAGAACGCAATCACTCGGTTAAATTAATAGAACACCGCCAGGAGCAGGCGGAGTTACTGTCAGAGAAACTGGAAAACACCACAGTCTTCTGTGGGGATGCCTCAGATCAGGAACTGCTGCAGGAAGAGCACATAGATCAGACCGATGTATTCATTGCGGTGACCAACGACGATGAAGCCAACATTATGTCGGCATTACTCGCTAAACGCATGGGCGCCAAGAAGGTAATGGTGCTTATTCAGCGCGAGGCCTACGTCGACATAGTGCAGGAAGCCAATATCGACATCGCCATCTCTCCCCAACAGGCGACTATCTCTGCCCTGCTGACTCATATTCGCCAGGGCGATATCTGCAACGTATATTCGCTCAGACGCGGCGCGGCAGAAGCAATTGAAGCCATCGCTCACGGCGATCCAGCCACTTCCAAAGTGGTGGGTAAAGCGGTGGAAGACATTAAACTGCCACCCGGCACAACTATCGGCGCTATCGTTCGCGATGACGAAGTGCTGATGGCACACGATAAGACAGTGATCGAACAGGGGGATCATGTGATTCTGTTTTTGGTCAACAAGAAGTTTATCGGTGAGGTGGAAAAGCTGTTCCAGCCGAGCGCCTTTTTCTTCTGAGCCTGCCAGGCCAACATTATGCTTAATATCAGACATTTACTCTTCCTTCTCGGCATACTGCTGTCGATGATGGCGGGGTTTATGTGTCTGCCTTTAGTCTTCGCCCTCTATTATGGCGAAGAAACTGCAGGCGCATTTATGCTTTCCGCCCTGCTGACCGGCACAGTGGCCAGCATCTGTATGCAAGGCGGCAAACGCCGCCATCTCAAGCTGAATATTAGAGACATGTTTCTGCTCACCAGTCTGACCTGGTTTATCGTCAGCCTGTTTGCGGCCATGCCCTTTACCCTGTATCACGGCATCAACTATACCGACGCCTTTTTTGAAACCATGTCAGGTGTCACCACCACTGGCTCAACCGTATTGTCAGGGCTGGATCAGATGGATCACAGTATTCTGATGTGGCGCTCACTGTTGCAATGGCTCGGCGGCATAGGCTTTATTGTGATGGCGGTAGCCATTCTGCCGTTCCTTAACGTCGGGGGGATGAAGCTGTTTCGCACCGAAAGCTCCGATTGGGGCGATAAGACCGTGCCCCGCACCCGCAGTATGGCCAAAGATCTGTTCTGGGTGTATTTCCTGCTCACCGTTTTGTGTGCAATGAGTTATCACCTGGCAGGGATGAAATGGTTTGATGCCATTAATCATGCCATGACCACACTGTCCACTGGCGGCTATTCCACATCCGATAAGTCGATGGCGAACTTCAGTGACAATGCCCAGTGGGTCGGCACGCTGTTTATGGCTGCCGGCGGCCTGCCGCTGTTGCTGTTTATGCAGAGCCTGAAAAACCGCACGCTCAAAGTGTGGGGCGACCAGCAAATTAAAGGCTATGTCATACTGCTGATTGTCGTTTCTTTCACTCTGGCAATATGGATGTGGCTGACCCGGGAAATAGCCTTTATGGATGCTATCCGCCTGACCAGCTTCAATGTGGTGTCAGTGGTTACCACCACAGGTTATGGATTGACGGATTATGGCACCTGGGGCGGTTTTGCCTTTATCACTTTCCTGTTTTTAATGCTGGTCGGCGGCTGCTCCGGTTCAACTGCAGGTGGCATCAAGATATTCCGCTTTCAGATTGCGCTGTCCGTGATGAAAGCTCAGGTTAAACAGCAATTTCATCCCAGTGCAGTGACTCGTCAGTCCTATAACAATCGCTTCGTTACCGACGACATTGTTCGTTCGATAGTGACCTTCAGCCTGTTACTGGCGGGGGTTATTGTACTGCTGAGCCTGATACTGGTACTGACCGGACTGGATCCCATCACCAGCCTGTCTGGAGCCATCACTGCGGTGGCCAACGTCGGCCCGGGGCTTGGCCCAGTCATTGGACCTGCCGGCAACTTCGCCAGCCTGCCGGATGTTGCCAAGTGGGCACTGGCGGTTGGTATGCTGATGGGACGACTGGAAATCCTGACGGTAGCCGTCCTGTTCCATCCAGGATTCTGGAAATACTGATTCAGCACCGACAACAGAGACAACAACGCCCGCAGTTGCGGGCGTTTTGCTATCCGGGTAACGACTAGAGCGTCAGTAGATGATCAGCATAGACATCCACATCCTGCCAATCGGTATAGTCAATGACGGATTTGGGATCTGTCGGTCCATCGGTCATCTTCATGATCAGTTGGATCGCCAGCCTGTCGTACCATGGCCAGGAAGGATAATCGACCTTACCGGGAATAATCTTCAGATCCGCAGGCTGCCAGGGCGACATCATCAAAAACTTCTGCAGATACTTGTTGTTCTCCAGTACCCGCTTTTCCGGCTTTCTGGCAACTACGTTAACGCAGAAAAAGCTGTTGGGTTTGGCAGATAGCTGCGCCTGATATTGCTGCACAAAAGCAAATACCGACTTGTGATAAGTGCCATACAACACACAGGCTCCCAGCACCAGGGTGTCATACTTATCCCACTCTGGCACTGTCCCGTCATTGATATTGAGTACATCACAATGATGTCCCTGACTGCGAATACGGGCCGCTATCGCAGCGGCGATCTTGGCTGTATGCCCGCCCCGCGAAAAATAGAGCACTAATACGGATTTCATTTACCACCCTGGCAAGCTTGATTCAGATGGCCCCATGTTAACCCAAGCAGCAAAGCACGCTCGCCTTGAGATCACATTTTCGCAGCTTATGAGCTCAATAAATCACAATGCCGCCTATCACTGGCAAGCAAGCGCACTTTTCATTAGAATTATCTAATCCGTAAATCACAACTCAATTGAATATGCAGAAAGAAATTAATGCTGAAGAGATGGTGAGCAACGCCGAGCAGGCCGCAAAATGGCTGAAAGCCATTGCCAATCCTTATCGTCTGATGACGTTATGCCAGCTGCTGGACAAAGAGCTGAGCGTGACCGAACTGAATGAAAACATTCCTCTGAGTCAGTCTGCATTGTCTCAGCATCTGGCGGTATTGCGCGAACAGGATTTGGTTGACTGCCGAAAAAGCTCACAAATTGTTTATTACAAACTGAAGAACGAAAAAGTGAGGGAAGTAATAGCCATTATGTACAAGCAGTTCTGCGCTCCCGGTAATCAAAAATAACGCGGATAGTCTGCCGGCAGCGCTAACGCTCGCCGAATGCTTTGGCGAAAGCGTCGACCATGTCCCAGTCGGTAAACTCGAAGCTACCGCGGATATCGGTCGGGCCCTTGGTCAGCCACATGATGAAGCGGATCATGGTGCGGTCAAACAAGCGATATTTTGGATAATCTATCTTCCCGGCAAAGACCCCGAGTTGCTGGGGCTGCCAGGCAGATAAAGTCAGAAACTTCTGCATATAGGGATTGGTCTGTGGCGTGTTTTTAAGAGGTTTTCTGGCGACCACATTGACCGTGAAAAAACCATTGATTCTGGCATCCAGTAAAGCTTGGTAACGACGACCAAATTCAAATAAGGCGGGCCGGTGTTTACCATATCTGATACTGGCGCCGACCAGAATCTTGTCATGACAAGCCAGCAGCGCGTCATCCACCCTCTCTATATCGCGCACCTCGACCAGCTCGCCCGCGGCAAGCAACCGATCCGCTATACGCTGACAAATCCGCAGCGTATGACCATCAACAGTGGAGTAAAGGATCAGAGTCCGGCTCATCAGTTTTTCCAGAATGTCGGTGTAAACAACACCAGCAAAGTAAAGACTTCCAGTCGGCCAAACAACATAGCGACCACCAGCACCCATTTGGCACCATCGGAGATACTGGCATAATTACTGGCCACTTCTCCAAGCCCCGGTCCCAGGTTGTTCAAACAGGCTGCCACGGCACTGAATGCGGTAATGTTATCCATACCCAGCGCCAGTAGCACCAGCATGCAGAGAACAAATACCATGGTATAAGCCGAGAAAAATCCCCATACCGCATCAATTACCCTATCCGGCAAAGCCGTAGAACCAATACGAATAGAGAACATGGCCCGCGGATGCACCAGACGCTTCAGCTCACGCGACCCCTGAAGCAGCAGCAAAATCACCCGCATAACCTTGATACCACCAGCAGTCGAACCGCCACAACCACCAATAAAGCTGGAGAAAATCAGCAGCATTGGCAGGAATAAGGGCCACAGATGAAAACTCTCGGTACCGAACCCCGCCGTGGTGGAAATAGAAACCGCCTGGAACAAGGCATAATCAAAAGTTTCTTCCGCGGAATCATAGATACCGGAATGATAAAGCGTGGCGAAACAGATGGCGGTGAGCAGGAATTGGATGCCGATCAGCACTTTAAATTCTGTATCGCGGAAGTACACTTTGAGATTGATGCCACGGCGGGAAAAGGCGGCAAAGTGAACACTGAAGTTAATCGCAGCGATCAGCAAAAAGACCACACAAATCATATTGATAGTTGGGCTATCAAAATACCCCATACTGGCATCGTGGGTAGAAAATCCCCCAATCGCGATGGTTGAAAATGAATGGCAGATGGCATCAAAGGCACTCATGCCTGCAATCCAATAGGCGACAGCACAGGCAATGGTCAGCAACAGATAGATATACCAAAGCGCCTTGGCGGTTTCGGCGATTCGGGGCGTCATTTTGGAGTCTTTAACAGGCCCGGGGATCTCTGCCCGGTAAAGCTGCATCCCCCCGACGCCCAACACTGGCAGAATCGCCACTGCCAGCACAATGATCCCCATACCGCCGAGCCACTGCAGCAAATGGCGATAAAACAATATCGCCTTTGGCAAGGAGTCCAGGCCAACGATGACTGTCGCCCCGGTGGTAGTCAGTGCGGAGAAAGATTCAAAGATACTGTCGGTCCAGCTAAGATCCGGCTGACTGGAAAAGACGAAAGGTAAAGTACCGATAAGCCCCAGTACAGTCCAGAACAGCACCACAATCAGAAACCCCTCCCGGGTTCTCAACTCTGCTTTGTGCTGGCGATTGGGATACCAGAGTAAAAAGCCGATAAACAGACTGACAAAAAACGCCTGAAAGAAAGCGGTTCCCCCACCATCTTTGTAGATAAAGGCTACCAGAGCCGACGGCAGCATGGTCATGGAGAACAAGCCTACCAACAGGCCTATTATTCTGATTATCGTTCTGTATTGCATTCAAAGGGTTCTGTCATGCTGCAGGAGTTACTGCAACGTCAAAATAAAACCTGCATTTTCGCATAAAGATACAGGTCATTCACTGGTCAAAACGGGCCTGAACCGCCCCCTGACTCACAGTTGCCAATTGTTGGTTGAGTTCAACCCGCTGACTTGCAGGCAACTCGAACTTCAGAGCAACCGCGCCACCAAAATCCCTGTGGGTAATCACCCCCTGATGACGTTCAATCATATATTCCACATCCCGCAGCATGGCGTAATCGCACTCAATGCTGGCAGGATATCTCAGCAATTTCTGCGCTGTGGTTAACTGGGGTAAGGCCTGTTTCAAACCGGAGGCGTAGGCTCTGACCAAACCGCCCACTCCCAGCTTAATTCCACCATAGTAACGCACCACCACAGCACCAATCTCCCCGATACCACTTCCCTGCAACACGGCCAGCATAGGGCGCCCGGCACTGCCAGCAGGCTCTCCATCATCACTGAATCCCACCATCATGGTATCGCCTGGCCTGCCTGCGACAAACGCCTGACAATAGTGTGTCGCCCCCGGATAACGCTGACGAATGTCCTTAAGCGTACATCGAAAATCTTCAGCACTCTGGCAGTGAAACAACAGCGAGATAAAGCGGCTATGCTTTATCTCCTCTTCAAATACCAGCTCAGCAGCGGGTATGGAGAAAGACTCACTCAACTAATCCACACTCTCGGGTCATATTTTCTATACCGCTCTCATGCACTATCACGTTATCCTCAATACGGATGCCCCCAAAAGGACGGGTAGCTTCAACCTTCTGCCAGTTAACCAACTGCGCAGCGCCGGTATTTCTGAGATCGGCCAACAGGGAGTCAATGATATACAGACCCGGCTCAATGGTCAGCACCTGACCTGCCGCCAATTGCCTCGTACAGCGCAAAAACGGGTGTTGTTCAGGAGCGGCCAGATGCGTTCCCCGCTCATCCTGCGCAAAGCCACCAACATCATGAACCTGCAGTCCCAGCATATGACCCAAGCCGTGTGGAAAGAACGCCTTGGTCACCCCTCCGGCGATAAGTGCCTGCTCATCTCCGGTCGCCAGCCCGGATTGCAGCAGCACTCCCGCCAGCTTCTGATGAGTCGCGAGATGCAAATCCACATAGGACAAACCGATTGTCATCATGCCGATGATCTCTTGCTGTAATGCGTCCATCGCTTGAATGAGATCATGAAACTCATTTTTTTCAAATGCATAAGTACGGGTAATATCGGCTGCGTATCCCATATAAGCCGCTCCGGCATCGATCAGCATTGAATGGCGCAGCGTCGGCGACTTCCGCTCCTGTACCATGTAATGCAGAATTGCAGCATGTTGGTTAAGACCAATAATATTGCCATAGGGCAAGTCGTTCTCCCCCTGGCTGGTCGCAGCGAGATAGGCCAGCTGAATATCGTACTCACTGCCACCGGCGAAAAATGCCTCACGCGCGGCAACATGCCCCTTAACAGCAATACGATTGGCCTGTCGCATACAGGCTTGTTCATAAGGAGTTTTCACCGTTCGGTGGAAATGCATAAAGTGCATTACAGCATCAGGATTACGCCAACCAAATCCCAATACACTGGCAACATCCAAATGCTCACCGATATAAGCCCAGTCCTGTAAATCCGGTGGCAACAGGGCCGCGACCTGATCTGCTTTAGTCAGTACCTGAATATCAATATGGGAAGTCCAGTAATCCTGAGGGACGTCAGCGACTTTGTGCCAAAAATCCTTTGGCTTGTAGAAAATCAATCTGGGCTTGGTGTGACCATTAATCACCAGCCAGCAATTAGGGTTATCAACTACCGGAACCCAGGCTTTGAAGTGAGGATTCACTTTAAATGGATAATCCATGTCATCAAGGAATTGCCTGTGCAACTGGCCTGAATGAATGACCATGCCGGCCAATTTTTCTCTGGTTAAAATCTCATGGGCCCGCTCATTCAGTCGCGCCAGATGTTCCCGATAAAGTTCAGACCAGTGTTCCATGCTATTCGCCCTGGGTAATTAATTAATAATGTTCAGGTATTTTCCACCCGATTCATACAAATCGAGGATACCGGAAGTGTATCACAGGGGTAATATATTTCTGACAGGTGATTAAAGTTAAACGATCGTTTAAATTGGGTGTTGTGTTTTGTAATTTTTGGAAGCACACTGAGCTGCAACTGGTCAAACCATGACCGCGTTGCGGAACAGATGGACAGGGAAATAAAGCCAAGAATCCTCAGTCGAAGTTTTGCTGAAAAGCAATCCATACCACTGAGCCCGGCCGCTAACCCCGCCTCAGCAATAAGGATGCAAGCAAATGATCTACCAAAGTCCCACGATTCAGGTTGAGCTACTGGACAACCAGGTCGCACGTCTGTGCTTCAATGCTCCGGGTTCAGTAAACAAATTCGACCGGGAAACCCTGGAATCTCTCGATCAGGCACTCGATACGCTGATCGCTGACGGTAACGCAAAAGGCCTGCTGCTGGTCAGTGGCAAAGACACCTTTATCGTCGGCGCCGACATAACCGAATTTCTGGGGCTGTTTTCCCAGAGTGATGACATTCTGCTGAATTGGCTGGAACAGGCAAATGCGGTTTTCAACAAACTGGAAGATCTGCCCTTTCCTACCCTATCGGTAATAAGAGGATTCGCGCTGGGTGGTGGTTGTGAAACGATTCTGGCAACTGATCTGCGTATTGCAGACACCACTGCCCGTATCGGTTTACCTGAGACCAAACTTGGGATCATTCCGGGGTTCGGTGGCACGGTTCGCTTGCCCAGAATCATCGGAGCCGATAATGCCATGGAATGGATTACCTCAGGTAAAGAGCAAAAGCCAGATGCAGCATTGGCAGTTGGCGCACTGGACGCTGTGGTTGCGCCGCAACAGCTCGAAGAAGCCGCACTTAAAATGCTTATGGATGCCATCAATCAACGTCTGGATTGGCAAGCCCGCCGCAAGCGCAAACAGTCGCCACTGACGCTGCCAAAATTAGAAGCCCTGATGAGCTTTACCACAGCCAAAGGCATGGTATTCCAGTTGGCAGGCAAGCATTACCCTGCGCCAATGGCCGCGGTGAATGTCATTGAAGCTGCAGCAGTAATGAGTCGCGCCGAAGCCTTGATGGTTGAGCACAAGGCATTTGCCCAGCTCGCCAAAACCGACGTTGCCACGGCATTAATTGGACTCTTTCTGAATGACCAGGTAGTAAAAGGTAAAGCCAAAAAAGCGGCCAAGTCAGCCAAGCCTGTCAATCAGGCAGCGGTTTTGGGAGCCGGTATTATGGGCGGCGGTATTGCCTACCAAAGTGCCAGTAAAGGTACTCCCATCATCATGAAAGACATCGCTCAGGCAGCACTGGATTTAGGCCTGGGTGAAGCTGCCAAACTGCTGGCAAAACAAGTCGAAACCGGTCGTTCAACTCCCGCTCAAATGGCCCAGGTGCTCAACAATATCACTCCAGCACTGGACTATGCGCCCGTCGCTCATGCTGATGTAGTGGTTGAAGCCGTGGTGGAAAACCCCAGGATTAAAGCTATGGTACTGGCCGAAGTAGAAGACAAGGTTGATCAACAGGCAATTCTGGCCTCCAACACATCTACCATATCCATCAATTTGCTCGCAAAAAACCTCAAGCGTCCAGCCCAGTTCTGCGGCATGCACTTTTTTAATCCGGTCCACCGTATGCCACTGGTTGAGGTGATTCGTGGAGAGCAGACCTCAGAGGAAACGATTGCAACAGTCGTCGCTTATGCCAGCAAAATGGGCAAGACCCCTATCGTAGTCAACGACTGTCCTGGCTTCTTCGTTAACCGGGTACTATTCCCCTACTTTGCCGGCTTCAATGGATTGCTGGCAGATGGTGGCGACTTCGCTGCTATCGACAAAGTAATGGAGAAGCAATTCGGCTGGCCTATGGGCCCAGCTTATTTACTCGATGTCGTCGGGCTGGATACCGGCCATCATGCTCAGGCAGTCATGGCAGATGGATTTCCTGACCGCATGGGTAAATCAGGTCGCGATGCCATTGATATCATGTTCGACAACCAGCGACTCGGTCAAAAAAATGGCAAGGGTTTCTACAGCTACACCACTGACAAGCGCGGCAAACCGAAGAAAGAGATGGATCCGGCTGCAGTAAGCTTGCTGGCGGCTGAATATGGCGATACCAAACAATTCAGCAATGACGAAATCATTGCCCGCACCATGATCCCCATGATTATCGAAACCGTGCGCTGCCTGGAGGAAGGGATCATAGGATCACCAGCGGAAGCCGACATGGGTCTGATCTATGGTCTGGGATTCCCCATGTTCCGCGGGGGAGTATTCCGTTATCTGGATACCTTGGACGTAGCCAACTTTGTAGCACTGGCAGATCAATATGCTCATCTCGGTGGGCTTTATCAGGTAACCGATAAAATGCGTGAACTGGCCGCCAGCAATGGCAGCTACTATCAGGCGGGTTAACAGGGAAAGGAATTTAAAAAATGAAACAAGCCGTAATTGTCGACTGTATCCGGACTCCCATGGGACGCTCCAAGGGTGGCGTGTTCCGTCATGTTCGAGCCGAAACCCTGTCTGCCGAACTGATGAAAGCACTGCTGCTGCGTAATCCTCAGGTTGACCCCAACGATATCGAAGATGTTATTTGGGGGTGTGTGCAGCAAACGCTGGAACAGGGTTTTAATATTGCCCGCAACGCCTCTTTACTTGCCGGGATCCCCAAACAGGCAGGTGCAGTCACAGTAAACCGTCTGTGTGGTTCATCCATGGAAGCGCTGCATCAGGCATCCAGAGCCATTATGACCGGCATGGGTGATACCTTCATCATCGGCGGCGTGGAACATATGGGCCACGTCCCCATGAGTCATGGTGTCGACTTTCACCCCGGTCTGGCAAACAATGTCGCCAAGGCATCCGGAATGATGGGATTGACCGCTGAAATGCTGGGCAAACTGCATGGCATCAGCCGGGAGATGCAGGACCAATTTGCAGTTCGCTCTCACCAACGAGCTCATGCCGCCAGTGTGGAAGGCCGGTTTGCCAATGAAATCTGGGCCATTGAAGGGCATGATGCCGACGGTACACTCATCAAAGTGGATTACGATGAAGTAATCCGTCCAGAGACATCCATTGAATCGCTTGCGGCGCTCAGACCCGTGTTTGATCCGGTCAACGGTACTGTCACCGCCGGAACCTCATCCGCGCTCTCTGATGGTGCGGCAGCCATGCTGGTCATGGAGGAGGAAAAGGCTAAAGCACTTGGTTTAACCATAAGGGCTCGCGTCAGATCGATGGCCGTAGCTGGTTGTGACCCGGCAGTCATGGGATATGGTCCAGTCCCGGCAACGCAGAAGGCGCTGGCCCGAGCTGGCCTCACTATTCAGGATATGGATGTCATTGAACTGAACGAAGCCTTCGCGGCGCAATCACTGCCCTGCGTTAAAGATTTGGGATTGTTGGAATTAGTTGATGAGAAAGTGAATCTCAACGGAGGTGCCATTGCGTTGGGTCACCCCCTTGGCTGCTCTGGCGCACGGATCTCGACGACCCTGATCAATCTCATGGAGCGCAAGGACGCCAGGCTGGGACTGGCAACCATGTGTATTGGTCTTGGTCAGGGTATTGCCACAGTTTTTGAGCGGGTCTGACCCAGACTAACAGCAACAAAGCCGGCGTACATGCCGGCTTTGTTGTATTTATGCCGGCGCAGAGACAAACCACTATGGTTGCCCAGTGCCATTTCGAGATATAACAATCAATTAAATCACACAGATGCAATTCATCGTCGGCTGAACTTTACTTAGAAAATTGCCACATCAGCGGAAATGACGATGCACAGACTTCTCCCCAAACAAAGAGCTACCAAATTTTTATCTGAACAGATGCAGCTCCAGGATCTCAAGCGGCAATTTGGCGTTATGCCTTCAGACAGCAGGCATTTGCAGTCCGTACATGATTTGGTGATGGACAATATCAGCCGGCTAACCTGCGTGTTTTACGAAGAGCAGCTGAATGATGCCAAAGCAGCGCTGCTGATTGGGGATGCGCAAACCCTGTCCCGTTTGCAATCCTCCTTGACTGAATATATCGAGACACTTTTTTTAGGTGAATACGATATGGAATACGTGAACTATCGCCTCAGAATTGGCGTGGTTCATAAACGCATTGGGGTCGATGTCAGGATGTTTCTGTCTGGACTGTCTTTGCTAAAAGGGGAGATGATTAAACTCTTTATTGAAAACCCCCACTTAACATCAGAACAGACTCAAATGATTGGCTTCGCCCTGGACCGCTTGCTGACATTCGATACCAGCTTAATTATCGAGACTTATCACAATGCGCTGATGGCAGAAGTGGAGAATGAAAGAAACAGATCGCAGCAATATGCCGAAAAAGTTGAAGCGTTGAATGCTGAACTTACCCGCCTGACCAATACCGACACCCTGACCCAACTGAATAACCGCTACTGTTTAAACAATCAAAGCCCAAAGCTGTTTGCCCGCTGCAAACGCCGTAATATCCCGTTGGCAGCAGTGTATATCGACATAGACAACTTCAAAGAAATCAATGATATTGAAGGACATGACCGGGGAGATGAAGTGCTTCGTCAACTTTCCGATATTATCAGGACGATGGCACAGGAAGGTGACCAATGCTATCGGATAGGAGGCGATGAGTTTCTTATCCTGCGCCCAGGCACCGACCTGGATGCTCTCACATCTTCATTCTCAACAAAATTCCAGGAACTGATCGCAAGAACAGAAGGATTGGAGATCAGTTTCGGCATGGTTTGTCAGGAAGCCAGTGTACTGACCACTGTAGCTGAATTAATTAGCCAGGCGGATCAACTTATGTATAAAGCCAAGTCAGCCAAGAAAGCTCACGCCATCAGGAATTGAATATTGTCAGGTGGTAATGTTCCACGTGGAACCACTCCCCTTACCTTGGTTTATCAATGGCTCTGCAGTAATATTGTGCAATCAGTCAGTCCGCTTAAACAGAGGTAATATGAGCGACGTATTTGAATCTGCTCAACATCAATTGGATGCATTGGGACTGAGATGTCCGGAACCTGTCATGATGGTACGAAAAACCGTTCGTCATATGGCAGAAGGAGAAACCCTGCTGATTATTGCTGATGATCCAGCGACAACCCGAGACATTCCCAGCTTTTGCCAATTCATGGACCACACTCTGATTGCCAGTCAAACGGATGCGCTGCCCTATCGTTATTTGATAAAAAAAGGTCTTTCATAAGGAATTTGATATGCCACAGGTTGTTGCTATTGCTTTCAAAACACAAAAGCGAGGAGCCATGCTCGAAGTTCAAACGGCATTGGTTACCAGGGAATCAGGAGTAGGTCAGGATATCTATGGTAAACCCGGAAAGCGTCAAGTGACCCTGATATCCAGACAGCAATGGCAAGCAGCCTGTGAACAAGTAAACCAGGAGCTCCCGTGGACCGTCCGCCGAGCCAATATCATGGTTGATGGCCTGGAATTTAACGAATCACTGGTTGGGCAACAAGTACGCATTGGCGATCTGGTGTTAGAGATTACAGGGGAGACAGATCCCTGTAGAAAAATGGAGCAGGCATGTGTCGGATTGGAAGCTGCACTGGCCGTAGGTTGGCGAGGCGGTGTAACCTGCAGGGTTATTTCTCCTGGCCAGATAACTGTTCAGGATGAGCTCTCAATCATCTGACTGCACTGGTATATCCCATGGGACTCAATATGAGTCCCTTTTTTATTGTCTAATTAAATTGAAACCAAGTTGTTGCAAATGCGGGGTACTCAATATTACCAATTTATGAGATAACACCGGTGCAGAAAAAATGAGCAGAGTGTTTATTCACCTGATCAGGATGACCAGACAAAAATGATAATGAAAGCAGGACCGCAGATATGACCCCCACAAGACTCACACCCGTTTCACTCGCGTTGGCACTACTGTTGGGCAGTCCAGCAGCAAAGGCTGACAACAATGACTGGCAAGTCAATGCACCGGCAAACGCACCACTCGAACAAGTAAAGATAAGTGTGAATGAAGGCACCTGGATGAACCTGTCCATGTCACCCGATGGCAAATACATTCTGTTTGATCTGCTGGGTGACATCTATCGCATCCCGGCGAAAGGTGGCAAAGCAGAGGTACTGGCTAAAGGCATTGCCTGGCAGATGCAACCGGTATACAGCCCGGATGGAAAATACATCGCCTTCACCTCGGACGAAGATGGCGGTGACAATATCTGGATCATGGAGGCTGATGGCAGCAATCCTCGGGCCATTACCTCAGAAACCTTCCGCCTGCTCAACAGCCCTGCCTGGAGCCCTGATTCGCAGTATCTGGTTGCCCGTAAGCACTTTACCGCCAGCCGCAGTCTGGGTGCCGGGGAAGTGTGGCTATACCATGTTGCAGGGGGCACCGGCGTAAAGCTGACGGAGCGCCCTAACGAAGAGAAGGACTTAGGAGAGCCAGCCTACTCACCGGATGGCCGCTACATCTACTTCAGCCAGGATGACACCCCAGGGAAGACCTTCCACTACTCCAAGGACTCAGTAAAGGGCATCTACAAAATCAAGCGTTATGATACTCAAACCGGCGATATTGAAGTGCTGCTTGAAGGGACCGGTGGAGCAATTCGGCCAACGCCAAGCCCGGATGGCAAGAAACTGGCCTATATAAAACGTGATGGTTTTCAATCCTCCCTGTACCTGTTGGATTTGAAATCCGGCGAAACCAAGAAACTCCATGGCGATCTTGACCGTGATATGCAAGAGACCTGGGCCATTCACGGCGTCTACCCCACCATGTCATGGACGCCCGACAGTGAGGAAATCCTGTTCTGGGCCAAAGGTAAAATTAATAGACTGAATATCGACGATAGCAGAATTGAACAAGTCCCTTTTACTGTCGAAACCCAGATGGATGTGCAGCCTGCGGTACGTTTTACTCAGGATCTGGATAAAGCCGTGTTTCCGGTCAAGATGCTGCGTATGGCTCAGGTGTCTCCAGACGGGAAGCAAGTCGTCTACGAAGCGTTAGGAAAACTCTGGCTAAAATCATTACCTGATGGTGAGGTTAAGCGTCTTACCAAACTGGATAGCAGTCAGAACGAGCTGTTTCCACAATGGTCACGCGATGGTAAGCGCATCGTATTTACTACCTGGAACGACAGGGATCAAGGCAGTGTTAAAGTCATAGACGTCAAACGTAACCGCATCATAAATCTGACCAATGAACCAGGTAAGTATGTTGAACCAACCTTCAGTCCCGATGGCAACGCTGTGGTTTTCCGCAAAGAGAAAGGCGGCTATATCACACCAAGGACCTGGTCAGCAGATCCCGGCCTGTATTGGGTAGACATAAAGGGTAATGGCCTGACCAAGATTGCGACCTCCGGCTTCCAACCTCAGTTTGGCAGTGACATTGAGCGGGTTTACTTTATGGAGTCTGGCGAGACGCCACAGTTCTCTTCCATCAATATCAATGGCCACGAGAAGCGTACCCACTACACCAGCAAGCATGCCACTGAATTCCGTATCAGCCCAGATGGCGAGCATCTGGCTTTTGCCGAACGCTTTAGGGTTTATGTCACGCCTTTTGCCAAGCATGGTGAGACCATAGAGATAGGTCCCAAAGCAGATAACCTGCCAGTGAGCCAACTAAGCACAAGAGCCGGTGAAAGTATCAGTTGGGGTGGTGATAATCGCTCTCTCTATTGGACGCTTGGCCCTGAGTTATATCAGGCCGCCATCGATAGCAGCTACCTGTCAGATAGCGAAACAAAGACCAAAGTTACCTCCATCGGCTTCGAACAAGCCGCGGATGTTCCACGTGGAACCATTGCATTTGTTGGTGGACAAGTCATTACCATGGATGGCGAGGACAACAATCAGATAATCCCAAATGGCGTGGTAGTGGTTGAAAATAACAAAATTATCGCTGTTGGCGACAGCAACACAGTGATTCCTGACAATGCCAAGGTCTACGATATCAGCGGCAAAACCATTATGCCTGGCTTGTTTGATGCCCACGCCCACGGCGCTCAGGGAGAAAGTGAAATTATTCCCCAGCAAAACTGGGAACTGTATTCAGGTTTAGCTTTGGGTGTCACCGCCATCCACGATCCGTCAAGTGACACCACAGAGATCTTTGCCGCCTCTGAGTTGCAAAAGGCTGGCAAGATTGCCGGGCCACGTATCTTCAGTACCGGCACAATATTGTATGGAGCCAACCTGCCCGGCTATACCTCTCACATTGACTCACTGGATGACGCCAAGTTCCATTTGGAGCGACTCAAGAAAGTGGGAGCCTTCAGTGTGAAGAGCTACAACCAGCCACGTCGTAATCAGCGTCAGCAGGTTATTGCAGCGGCACGAGAACTGGAAATGATGGTTGTGCCTGAAGGTGGCAGCTTGCTGCAACACAACCTGACCATGATTGCTGACGGTCATACCGGTATTGAACACTCACTGCCTACTGCCGCTATTTATGATGATATTAAGCAGTTCTGGAGTCAGACGAAAGTTGGCTACACTCCCACCCTGGTTGTCGCCTATGGTGGTATTGCTGGGGAAAATTATTGGTATGACAAAACTGATGTTTGGGCCCACCCGCGCCTGTCCAGATACGTTCCACATGATATTCTGGATGCCCGCTCCATGCGCCGTCCGACAGCTCCGGATGAACACTACAACCACTTTAATGTGGCCCGTGTTGCCAATGAAGTAAATAACCTTGGCATTAAGCCCAATATCGGGGCCCATGGTCAACGTGAAGGCTTGGCTGCACACTGGGAAATCTGGATGTTCGCTCAGGGTGGAATGAGCAACCTGGAAGCACTCAAAACAGCCACAATCAATCCAGCTAGACACTTTGCCATGGATCATCAATTGGGCTCACTGGCCCCGGGCAAGCTGGCAGACATAATTGTCATAGACGGAAATCCACTGGAAGATATTCGGGTAACCGACCGAGTGATCTATACCATGGTAAACGGCAAACTGTACGATGCAGAAACCATGAATGAACTCAACGGTGAGCAACGCAAACGCGAACCTTTCTTCTTCGAAAATTGATAGATTGCCGATTTGATGGCTTGAAGTCAGAAGCAAATAAAGGGAGTGTTTCACGTGGAACACTCCCTTTTCTATCCCAAACGCATTACGCAAAACAACGGTAAATTCAGATACACCAACCACAAGGCTACAAATCTACTTTCAGTGTTGAGTTGGCCGGTGTTGGTTCATTTCCGGAATGAACCGGCTAACGCCTGACACTCCTGATAGCAATGACAATCCACCAGATGATCGTTAACCATTCCAACAGCCTGCATAAAAGCATACACAATTGTCGGGCCAACAAAGTTAAAGCCCAACTTCTTCAGTGCTTTTGACATTGCCTCTGACTCAGGAGTTTGTGCAGGCAATGAGTCTTCCCGGCTATAGGTATTCTGTATCGGCTTACCGCCAACAAAATCCCAAAGAAACCGACTGAAGTCATTTCCCGCTTCAACAAAAGCAATGTACGCCTTTGCATTCTGAATAATAGAATTAACCTTGAGCCTGTTTCTGATGATCCCTGGATTCTGCAACAACTCTTCAACTTTAGCCTGATCGAACTCAGCTATTTTATAAGGATCGAAATCAACAAAAGCCATCTCATAGTTACCCTGCTTTTTAAGTATGGTTAACCATGATAACCCAGCCTGCTGCCCATCCAAACAAAGCTTGGCGAACAACTCCCGGGCATCATAAACAGGTCTCCCCCACACTTTGTCATGATAATCCTGATACAAGGGGTCACTGGTTACCCAGCTACAACGTTTAATTTCCGGCATATGGATCCCTCTGCAACAAAACGTCAGGCGGACACAGACAAACTCTCCTGACAAAAATATCAGGCTTTCGTCAGCTACCTTCCTGGCGCTTCTTTCAAAAATTTTGGCTAATACGTTAAAAATTAACCTACATCAGATCTGAGCGACAAGGTATAATCTGAACCATTTTCTATATACAGCCTGACAGCAGTAATATGACTAGCAAACACGACGTGAAAACATTCCAGGGTTTCATTCTGACCCTGCAGGAATATTGGGCGCAGCAAGGCTGTGCAATTGTCCAACCTTTAGACATGGAAGTGGGCGCTGGTACATTCCATCCGCAAACCTTCCTGCGCTCTCTGGGCCCTGAGCCAATGAGCAGTGCCTACGTACAGCCTTCCCGTCGTCCTACCGATGGTCGTTACGGTGACAACCCTAACCGTCTGCAGCACTACTATCAGTTTCAGGTGGTTCTCAAGCCATCTCCTGACAATATTCAGGAGCTGTATCTTGGCTCGCTGGAAGCGCTGGGTATTGATACCAAAGTACACGATATCCGCTTTGTGGAAGACAACTGGGAATCCCCGACCCTGGGCGCCTGGGGTCTGGGCTGGGAAGTTTGGCTCAACGGCATGGAAGTGACTCAGTTTACTTACTTCCAGCAGGTCGGCGGTCTGGAATGCTCCCCGGTCACCGGTGAGATCACCTATGGTCTGGAACGTCTGGCCATGTACATTCAGGGCGTAGACAGCGTTTATGACCTAGTATGGACCGATGGTCCAATGGGCCGTATCACCTACGGTGATGTGTTCCATCAAAACGAAGTCGAACAGTCTACCTACAACTTCGAACATGCTGATGTAGACTTCCTGTTCCAGATGTTTGATCAATGCGAAAAGATGTGCCAGCACCTGCTATCGCTGGAAAAACCTTTACCTCTGCCAGCCTACGAGCAGGTAATGAAAGCCTCTCATGCTTTCAACCTGTTGGATGCCCGTCACGCCATCTCTGTTACTGAGCGTCAGCGCTATATCCTGCGCGTTCGAACTTTGGCCAAGGGCGTTGCAGAAGCTTATTACCAGTCCCGTGAGGCTCTGGGCTTCCCTATGTGTAAGTAGAGGTAAAATCAATGAAACATCAAAATTTGCTGATTGAAATTGGCACCGAAGAGCTGCCACCAAAAGCCCTGCGTACACTGGCTGAATCTTTTCTGGCTAACTTCACAGAAGAGCTGAACAAAGCTGATCTGGCGTTTGAAAAAAGCCTGTGGTTTGCGGCTCCACGCCGTCTGGCGCTGAAGATCGATGGCCTGGCCGTCGCCCAGCAAGATAAGGTTGTAGAAAAGCGTGGACCGGCTGTCAGCTCCGCGTTCGATGCCGAAGGCAAGCCAACCAAGGCCGCCGAAGGCTGGGCCCGTGGTAATGGCATTACCGTTGATCAGGCCGAGCGTCTGGCAACCGATAAAGGTGAGTGGCTGGTGTACCGCGCCAAAGTAGAAGGCGTGCAAACCAAGACTCTGGTACCGGCCATGGCACAGCGCGCCCTGGACAAGTTGCCCATTCCCAAGCCGATGCGCTGGGGTGCCAACAAGACTCAGTTTATCCGCCCTGTGCATACTGTCACCATGCTGATGGGTGATGAACTGATTGCCGGCGAGCTGCTGGGCATTGAATCTGCCCGCACAGTGCGCGGTCACCGCTTTATGGGTGAGTCCAGCTTCGAACTGGATCATGCCGACAACTATCTGGCTGCGCTGCTGGAGCGCGGTAAGGTCATGGCTGACTACGAAGCCCGTAAAGCCATCATCAAAGCCGATGCACTGAAAGCGGCTGAGCAGATTGGCGGTATCCCGAATATCGAAGAAGATCTGCTGGAAGAAGTGACCTCTCTGGTTGAATGGCCAGTAGTGCTGACCGCCTCTTTCGAAGACAAGTTCCTGGCCGTTCCTGCCGAAGCACTGGTATACACCATGAAGGGTGACCAGAAGTACTTCCCGGTGTTCGACACAGCGGGCAAACTGCTGCCTAACTTTATCTTCGTATCCAACATTGTTTCCAAAGACCCTCAGCAGATTATCTCTGGTAACGAGAAAGTGGTTCGCCCTCGTCTGGCTGACGCCGAGTTTTTCTTTAACACTGATAAGAAACAAACACTGGAGTCCCGTCTGGCCAGCCTGGAAACCGTGGTATTCCAACAGAAGCTGGGCACACTGAAAGCCCGCGTGGAGCGCATCTCCAAGCTGGCTGGCTTTATCGCTGCCGGTATCGACGCCAACATAGCGGATGCTGAGCGTGCCGGTCTGCTGTCCAAATGCGACCTCATGACCAACATGGTGATGGAGTTTACCGACACCCAGGGCACCATGGGCATGCACTATGCCCGTCTGGACGGTGAAACCGAAGCTGTGGCGATGGCACTGGAAGAGCAGTACAAGCCTAAGTTCTCCGGTGATACCGTACCGACAGCCGGCGTATCATGTGCTGTAGCCTTGGCTGAGAAGCTGGATACCCTGACAGGTATCTTCGGTATAGGCCAAGCACCAAAAGGTGCTGCTGACCCATTTGCCCTGCGCCGCGCCGCCATTGGAGTGCTGCGTATTATCGTGGAAAACAAGCTGCCACTGGATCTGGTCGAACTGATTGCCAAAGGTATTGAGCTGCATGGTGACAACCTCACCAATGCCAATGCGGGTGAAGAGGTACTGGAGTTCCTGATGGCCCGTTTCCGCGCCTGGTACCAGGACAAAGGCATCAGCACTGATGTAATCCTGGCAGTGCTGGCCCGTCGCCCTACCCGTCCGGCAGACTTTGATGCCCGTATCCTGGCTGTGGCGCACTTCCGCACCATGGATGAAGCACTGGCACTGGCTGCGGCCAACAAGCGGGTATCCAACATCCTTGCCAAGGTCGAAGGTGAACTGCCTACCGAGATCAAGCCTCAGCTGCTGACTGAAGCTGCCGAGCAGGCGCTGGCCGCTAAGCTGGCCGAGCTGCAGCCACAACTGGCGCCGCTGTTTGCCGCCGGAGAATACCAGCAGGCGCTGACGCTGCTGGCCAGCCTGCGAAATGCTGTTGACGCCTTCTTCGAAGATGTGATGGTAATGGCAGATGATATGGCACTGCGTAACAACCGCCTGGCACTGCTGAATCAACTGCGAGAGCAGTTCCTGCATGTCGCTGATATCTCGCTGCTGCAGTAACAGTGACTAAATATTGATGACCGGTTTACGATAACCCGTTATTGATAAAAGAAAAACGCGCCAGACGGCGCGTTTTTTTATTCGGTAATTTCCTTCAATCTTACATTGAACAGTTCAAACTCCTGCTCAGATACTCCCGCCCGGTTTAACAGAGCGACAAATATATTGGGCTCAAGTCTGCCCGCTTCATGCAGCATGGCAATCTCACTGATCAGGTTGGCCTGCCAAATCACTCTGGCGATACCGTCCTGTAATATCCCATCCTGAGCAGCCAGATCGGACAAGGTCTCGGTAATGGTATCAGGCAACCCCCAACACTTGGTCAGTACCGCGCTTAATGACAGACTACGTGCCGTCATCACCTGGCGGAACAACGATGAACTTGGCTGTTCGCCGGGTTCCGCCCTGGCGAAAGCATCCAACATGAGTTTAAAAATGGCGATCTTTCCCACATCATGCAGCAGCGCAATCAAAAAGGCATCATCAGCCAGGTCTTTGTCAGCCAATTGCCCTGCAAGCCAGGCAACCTGTTGTGAATGACGCCATATCTGAGCACCAAAACGGCGAAAATAAATGGGTTTAATCGCCATCATCTCCTTCACCATACAGGAGGTTACCAGCTGGCGGATCTGCTCTCTGCCCAATTGCACAACCGCTTGCTGCAGTCCGGTAATCTCTTTGCTGGATCGCCTGAATGCCGGAGAGTTACACAGTCTCAACACTTCAACACTCAATACCGGATCCTGTTGAATTAACGCCAGGATCTGATTGATATCGGTCTCAGGCAATTTTAACTGCCGGTCCAACTCCACCAGCCGGCTGGGTAAAGACAGAACTCTGTCCGCAATAATCTGGGGCGAAGCCAGTGCCTCGGTCACAGCGTCAATCACCCGTTTTTCAAGCGTATTGGCGACACCACCGGTATCATCGGCGCCGACCTGAAACAGCAGGCTGTAAAACAATGCGGTCACATCGATGTGGCTTGCCAAAGCGGCAGCAACGGGTTGCCTGACTCCTGGTTGCGGAATTTTGGGCTTATTGGCGGCAGATTGCTGGACGACAGCTTTTTGCTGTGGTCCTTTGAATGCATCTTCATTTTTCAGCTGTTTGTCATCTCTGACATTAAAAACTGACTTCATTATTTTTTTGAACAAGATAATCGCTTCCCGGTTAATTCATTCAGAGCACCAGACCCTGAATTCATATGAGTCAGTATAGAAGACGGCAATGTTTACCACTGAAAATCCGGCCGCCAATTTCCATAAAAAAACCGGCCCCAAAGGCCGGCTTTTATAACAACGATGATTGACTCAAACGCTATTCAAACCAGGATATTAATACTTAGATATCCAGAGTTGCATTCAGTGCATTCGCTTCAATGAAGTCACGACGAGGCTCAACCTGGTCACCCATCAGAGTATTGAACAGCTGATCGGCACCGATAGCATCTTCAATAGTCACCTGCAGCATGCGGCGCTGCTCGGGATCCATGGTAGTTTCCCACAGCTGCTCTGGGTTCATCTCACCCAGACCTTTATAGCGCTGGATATACAGGCCACGCTTGGATTCGCTCATCAGCCATTCCAGTGCTTCAACGAAGGAACTGACTTCCTTACTGCGCTCACCACGCTGCACATAACCACCTTCTTCAACCAAACCATCCAGCGCCTGGCCCATTTTGGCAATACGCTGATAGTCAGCAGACAGGAAGAAGTCATAGCTGAACAGATAGTGTGTGTCGATACCGTGCTTGCGGATAGTAATCTGCGGCAGGTAAGCGTTGCGCTCAGGATCCATCACAGTCGAGGCACTGTAAAGAATGCCGGAAGACTCACGCTCGGTAAGATCGTTCACCATAGCTTCACACCATTTGGTGATCGTTGCTTCGTCTGCCAGCATCTCTTTGGTGATCGCCGGATGATAGATCATGCGATCAGTCACTACCTGAGGATAACGCAACGACAGGCGCTCAATCACAGCTTCCACTTCACGGTATTGGTTAACCAGACGCTCCAGCGGCTCACCTGTCATACCAGGAGTACCCGGCGCAGAGTACAGGCTGGCACTGTCAAGCGCCTGAGTGGTCAGGTACTCGATACGGGCTGCTTCGTCTTTCAGATACTGCTCTTGCTTACCCTTCTTCACCTTGTACAGAGGCGGCTGGGCGATATACACGTAACCACGTTCAATCAGCTCAGGCATCTGACGGAAGAAGAAGGTCAACAGCAGCGTACGAATGTGCGAGCCGTCGACGTCAGCATCCGTCATGATGATGATGTTGTGATAACGGGTCTTGTCAGGATCGTACTCGTCGCGGCCAATACCACAGCCCAGGGCAGTGATCAGAGTGGCCACTTCCTGAGACGACAGCATCTTGTCGAAGCGGGCTTTCTCGACGTTAAGGATCTTACCTTTCAGTGGCAGAATCGCCTGATTCTTACGGTTTCGGCCCTGTTTGGCGCTGCCGCCGGCCGAGTCCCCTTCCACTATGTAGATTTCGGAAAGACCAGGGTCTTTTTCCTGACAGTCAGCCAATTTACCCGGCAGACCGCCCAAATCCAATGCGCCTTTACGGCGGGTCATTTCACGGGCCTTACGGGCCGCTTCACGGGCACGGGCCGCATCAATGATTTTGCCAACAATCATCTTGGCATCTGCAGGGTTCTCCAGCAGATAGTCATTCAGCTTCTCACCCATGGTCTGCTCAACCGCAGCCTTCACTTCACTGGAAACCAGCTTGTCTTTGGTCTGGGAGCTGAACTTGGGATCCGGCACTTTAACGGAAATAACCGCAGTCAGACCTTCACGGGCATCATCGCCGGTGGCATTGGTCTTGCCTTTCTTGTTGAACCCTTCACGCTCCATATAGTTATTGAGGTTACGGGTCAGGGCACCACGGAAACCGGCCAGGTGAGTACCACCATCGCGCTGTGGGATGTTGTTGGTAAAACAGTAAATGTTTTCCTGGAAACCGTCATTCCACTGCATGGCCACTTCAACGGTAATGCCATCTTCCTCACGCTCGGCGGTGAAATGGAACACGTCTTTGTTAACCGGGGTTTTATTGCGGTTCAGGTAATCTACGAAGGCGCTGATACCACCTTCATATTTGAAGAATTCATCTTTGTTGTCACGCTCATCCACCAGACGAATGCCCACGCCAGAGTTCAGGAACGACAGCTCGCGAACACGCTTGGCCAGAATTTCATAGTGGAACAGGGTGTCAGTGAAGGTTTCTTTACTTGGCCAGAAACGGATGCTGGTACCTGTTTTGGAGGATTCCCCCACCACAGCGATAGGCGCATCAGGCACACCATGAGTATAAAACTGCTCGTGCACCTTGCCTTCACGACGAATGGTCAGCTGCAGCTTTTCAGACAGGGCGTTAACCACAGAGACACCCACACCGTGCAGACCGCCGGACACCTTGTAGGAGTTGTCATCGAACTTACCACCGGCGTGCAGTACCGTCATGATCACTTCGGCAGCAGACACCCCTTCTTCCGGGTGAATGGCAACCGGAATACCACGGCCATCATCCTGCACGGACACAGAGCCGTCGGAATGGATGGTGATGGTAATGTCGCTGCAGTAACCGGCCAGGGCTTCATCGATAGAGTTATCGACTACTTCGAACACCATGTGATGCAGACCCGTGCCATCATCGGTATCACCAATATACATCCCAGGTCTTTTACGTACCGCATCAAGGCCTTTAAGTACCTTAATACTCGAAGAATCGTAACTATTCTCTGACATATTATTCTCTCGTTGTTTATTCAACTTGCGTTACACGCCCTTGTTCCACATGGAACATCCTGCTCGGAGCCCTGTGGAGCGAGTCGACTATGGCTGAAGGCTCAATGGCGGTGACAAATACCTGAGCGCCGGTATCCGTCAGCTGCTTCAGTAACAATCGCCGGTGTTCGGCGTCCAACTCTGATGGCAGGTCATCCACCAGATAAATACTGTTTTTGTCTGATTGCTGCTTGAGCAATTTGCCCTGGGCAATGCGCAGTGCACACACCAACAATTTCAGTTGCCCACGGGACAAAGCGTCCTGTGCGGGCAGATTTCCTACCCGCAGTCTCAAGTCTGCTTTGTGGGGACCGCTGACTGTGTGTCCAAGCGACAGATCACGTTGATATTGGTGTTCAAGTAGCTGAGCCAAATCCGTTTTACTGTCCCAGCCACGGGTAAAAGACACCTTAACAGAAACCCGTGGTAAAAACTCTCCGATTATACCCTTTAACAGCTCATTTAACGAGTCTACATAAGCGTTTCGGATATCAGTGACCTGCTCGGCATAGCGCACCAGCTCCCTGTCCCAGAATTGGATATTGGCGTAGTTGGCACCATCTCTAAGCAACTGATTGCGCTGCTTGAGGATCCGCCGGGTATTGGTCCATGCCAGATAAAAATTGGGATCAGCATGAAACGCCCCCCAGTCGATAAACTGGCGTCTGGCTTTGGGGCCTTCAAACAGCAGGGAAAAACTTTCCGGGGTGATCACCTGTATCGGCAAGGTTTCAGCAAGCACCGACAGGCGCTTCACCTTATCGCCATTGATGCGCACCTCGGTGTCACCATTACGGCTGCGACGAAAGCCAACCTTTCCCTCGCCGTGTGGCTGGGCTATCGCAGCAAACACGGTAAGCTGCTCGGCATCTGTGTTGATTACCCGCTGTGACAGATGACTGCGAAACGAGCGCCCCATACCCAGAAAGTAAATAGCTTCCAGTATGCTGGTCTTGCCACTGCCATTCTGGCCATAGATCAAATTCAGCCCGGTGCCTGGCAGCAACTGGGCTGAATCAATATTGCGAAACGCATCGATTTTGAGACGGATAAGGCTCATTCAGAGGAGTCTTGCCACCAGCTGCTGATGGCATTCCTTGTACTAGAGACGCATTGGCATGACCACGTACATGGAGTCTTCTTCCACGTGGTTTTCAATCAGTGCACTGGAATTACCGTCCATCAGGGTAATACGGACATCTTCACTGCGCAGGCTGTTAAGCACATCCAGCAGGTAAGACACGTTAAAGCCAATCTCCAGCGGCTGGGATTGATATTCAACGTCGATGATCTCTTCCGCTTCTTCCTGCTCAGGGTTGTTGGCCGTGATTTTCAGCAGATCAGGCTCCAGCTGGATGCGCACGCCACGGAACTTCTCGTTGGACAGAATCGATGCCCGCATCAGTGCCTGCTTCAGAGACTGACGGCTGGCTATCACCACTTTGTCACCACCTTTTGGCAGCACCCGGCGATAGTCAGGGAAACGACCATCCACCAGCTTACTGGTAAATACCGCAGAGGCAGTCGTGGCACGAATGGCATTATCACCAATGGCGATGTGGATATCCTGCTCTTCACTGTCCAGCAGACGGGACAATTCAGTCACACCCTTGCGCGGCACAATCACCTGTTTTTCCGGCAAACTGACTTCCAGCGCTCTGTGGCTCAGCGCCAATCGGTGGCCATCAGTGGCCACGGCACGCAATACACTGCCTTCAGTTTCAATCAGCAAACCATTGAGGTAGTAGCGCACGTCCTGGTTAGCCATGGAAAATTGGGTGGCATCGATCAGTGACTTAATGGTGCCCTGCTTGACGGTAAATTCAATCTCACTCTGGAACGCATCCACATTTGGATATTCTTCTGCCGGCAAGGTAGCCAGCGAGAATTTACTGCGCCCGCAGCGCAGCAGCCATTTATTGTCCTGCTGCTCAACATGCAGCTCGGTTTGTTCAGGCAGTGACTTGACGATATCGAGCAGTTTCTTGGCTGGCACTGTGGTGCGGCCTTCCTGGATATCCCCCTGAACAGCAGCCTGGCCAACCAACTCTACTTCCAAATCAGTACCGGTCATCTTAAGTGTGTAACCACTCACTTCCACCAGCAGATTTGACAGAATAGGTAAGTTGTGACGACGTTCTACGGCGCCGCTGACCAATTGTAAAGGCTTTAACAGGGCATCCCTATCGATTGAAAATTTCATTATCTTCAGTTCCCGATGTTAGGAAGACAAGGTGCGGATCAGGTTCGCGTAATCTTCTTTAATGTCGTGGCTTTCTTCACGCAGCTGGGCAATCTTGCGACAGGCATGCAACACAGTGGTATGGTCACGTCCACCAAAGGCATCACCGATTTCGGGCAGGCTTTGGTTGGTCAACTCCTTGGCCAGCGCCATCGCCATCTGGCGTGGACGGGCAACACTGCGGGAGCGACGCTTGGACAGCATGTCTGCCATCTTGATTTTATAGTACTCAGCTACCGTCTTTTGGATATTGTCTATAGTGACCAATTTTTCCTGCAGAGCCAAGAGGTCGCGCAGTGCTTCCCTAACAAAATCAATGGTAATGGGACGACCGGTAAAGTTGGCGTTGGCGATCACCCGATTCAGGGCGCCTTCCAGTTCACGCACATTGGATCTCAGTCGTTTGGCGATAAAGAAAGCCACTTCATCCGCCAGATTAATGCCACTCTCCTGCGCTTTGCGCATCAAAATGGCCACCCGGGTCTCCAGCTCAGGAGGTTCAATCGCTACGGTCAGACCCCAGCCAAAGCGGGACTTGAGACGATCTTCCACGCCGTCGATCTCTTTGGGATAGCGATCTGAAGTCAGAATGATCTGGTGGTTCCCTTCAAGCAAGGCGTTGAAGGTATGGAAAAATTCTTCCTGGGATCTGTCTTTATTGGCAAAAAACTGAATGTCATCAATAAACAGCGCATCGACACTGCGGTAGTACCGCTTGAACTCTTCGATGGCGTTATTCTGCAGCGCCTTAACCATATCCTGCACAAAACGCTCAGAGTGCATGTACACCACTTTGGCGTTCGGGTTGTTCTTGATAATGCCATTACCCACAGCATGCAGCAGGTGGGTTTTACCCAAACCAGTACCGCCATACAGAAACAGTGGGTTATAGGCTCCACCTGGATTTTCTGCCACCTGCAATGCAGCGGCTTTACCCAGTTGGTTGGATTTACCTTCAACGAAGTTATCGAACTGATAGGTTGGGTTGATATTGCTGCGATGACCGGCCGGTGCCACGACAGGCTCCACGGTATTAAAAGAAGTCGTGGGCTTAACGGCTGCCGTCGCGCGCGTGGTCTGTACCGGCGCTACCGGACGGGCAGAGGGACGACTGCCGATATCAAAGCGCAATTTGGGGGCATCACTGCCCATCTGCTCAGTAAAAAACTGGGTGATCATGTTCAGGTATTTGTCACGCACCCAATCCAGTACGAACCGGTTTGGTGCATACAACACCAGTGTGTCGCCTTCCATTTCAGCCTGTAACGGTCTAATCCACATACTGAATTGCTGTGCAGAAAGCTCATCCTGCAGTCGCCCGATACATTGTTGCCAAAGTGAAACAGCCACTGAACTTATCCCCAAAAGATCAACCGAAAGGGGGTTATTCTATAGTGAGATCCAAAGGATCGCTATCCTTAAAAGCGATTTATCAACAGCGAGATCCGAGAAGCAAATCCACTCAGCGGAGTCAAGATCCGTGGCGATCTTTTTACTGTCAAAAACGGAGCAAAACCCGCTTTATAAAGCGATCGCCCCTGATCTATAATGACTGACCTGCGATCATAGATACAATCAATAGATCTACCAGATGTAGTAGCTCTTCACAGAGTTATCCACATTTTATAGTGTTTTGATCTGGATTTTGTTGATAGTAGCCGGAGACGAATTCATCACAGACAGGGTAATGTGTGTTGACGCCATTTCTTAAAGTGATTACAATTCGGCCTCTTTTTTGTCCTTACCTCTGCGTGCAGAGATAAGGTAACGTTAACCTATAAAGACGGATTGCCAAATCATGAGTAAACGTACTTTTCAACCAAGCAACCTGAAGCGCAAGCGTTCTCACGGCTTCCGCGCTCGCATGGCTACTGCCAACGGCCGTAAGGTGCTGGCTCGTCGCCGCGCCAAAGGTCGTGCTCGCCTGTCTGCCTAATCGGAGCATTGCTTCAGGTGACTGGCTACACCTTTTCGCGGGAGTTACGTCTGTTAACTCCCGCGCAATTCAAATCTGTATTTTCCAACCCTATCAAAGCCTCTTCTGCTGAAATAACTTTGCTCGCCATTCCAAATACGGAAAATCATCCACGTTTGGGTCTGACTGTGGCGAAAAAGCATGTTCGACGCGCCAACCAACGCAATCGGGTTAAACGCCTTGTTCGCGAAAGTTTCCGTCTGCATCAGCACGAATTGCCGCCGATTGACATAGTTGTACTGGTCAGAGGTGGTGTTTTGGCTATGGAAAATGCCGACCTGCACAAGTTGATAGAAAAGCTATGGCGAAAACTCTCTCGCCGCTGCAATGGCTGACGACCGCGGTTATCCGCGGCTATCAAATCTTCATCAGTCCCCTGCTGGGACCTCGATGTCGTTTCACTCCGACATGCTCCAACTATGCAATTGAAGCCATCCAAACTCACGGAACTGTGAAAGGGAGTTGGTTTGCCATCAAACGCATATTAAAATGTCACCCTTTACATCCCGGCGGTAGTGATCCCGTCCCCCCTAAAAACGACAGGTGTAATAAATAAGGTTATGGAATCTCAACGCAATATATTGCTGATTGGCCTGCTGTTCGTCAGCGTTTTGCTGTGGCAACAGTGGCAATCTGATAAAGCGCCACAAGTTCAGCCACAAGCAAATGTGGCCACTCAAACCGTCCATCACAACGCCGACGTTCCTGAAGCGGATGCCTCTGTACCTGCGACAGTTGCGGCCTCTAAGGACCTGATCAACGTAAAAACCGACCAACTGGATGTGAAAATCAATCCTGTCGGTGGTGACATTGTTTACGCCGCTCTGCTGTCTCACAAGCTGGAGCTGGGCAAAGACGAGCCATTTGTGCTGATGGAGCAAACTCCAGCCTTTACCTATATCGCTCAAAGCGGTCTGATTGGTAATGGCGGTATCGACTCTGTTAAAGGACGCGCTCACTTCACCGCAGCCAAGACTGACTATGTAATGAATGGCGATACGCTGGAAGTACCGCTGACTTACACGGCAGACAATGGCGTAACCTACACCAAGATCTTTACCTTCCGTAAAGGTCAGTTTGATGTAGGTGTGGATTACCGTATTCACAACACCTCTGCAGAACCACTGGCTGTACAAATGTATGGTCAGATCAAGCAGACAGTGCGCCCCAGTGATTCCAGCATGATGATGCCTACTTACCGTGGTGCAGCTTTCTCTACTGAGGAAGTTCGCTATGAAAAGTATGACTTCGAAGAGATTGCCAAAGCTAACCTGGACGAGAAAACACAGGGTGGCTGGGTTGCCATGTTGCAGCACTACTTTGTGTCAGCCTGGGTGCCTCAGGCCAACGAGCAAAACGTGTTGTTCTCAAGTGAGAAAAACGGCGTTGCCAATATTGGTTTCCGGACTCAGGTTTACAATGTAGCTCCCGGTGCGACTGACAATATCTCAGCTCAGTTCTACGTTGGTCCAAAGGATCAGGCGGCGCTGTCTGCTCTGTCACCAACCCTGAACCTGGTAGTGGACTATGGCTTCCTATGGTGGTTGGCTGTACCTATCTACAAGCTGCTGATGTTCTTCCACAGCATCGTTGGCAACTGGGGTGTAGCGATTATTCTGATCACCCTGACCGTGCGTGGTCTGCTGTACCCACTGACCAAAGCTCAGTACACCTCCATGGCCAAGATGCGCAACCTGCAACCTAAACTGCAGGAGCTCAAAGACCGCTATGGCGACGACCGTCAGAAGCTGGGTCAGGCCATGATGGAGCTGTACAAGAAAGAGAAAGTTAACCCTATGGGGGGCTGTCTGCCTATTCTGCTGCAGATGCCAATCTTCATCGCACTGTACTGGGTACTGCTGGAATCCGTTGAACTGCGTCATGCGCCATTTATGCTGTGGATCCATGACCTGTCAGTGCAGGATCCATACTATGTGCTGCCGATTCTGATGGGTATCTCCATGTTCCTGATGCAGAAGATGCAGCCTATGGCACCTACCATGGACCCAATGCAGCAGAAGATGATGCAATGGATGCCAGTGGTATTTACCGTATTCTTCCTGTGGTTCCCAGCCGGTCTGGTACTGTACTGGTTGGTCGGTAACATTGTGGCCATCATCCAGCAGAAGATTATTTATGCCCAGCTGGAGAAAAAAGGCTTAAAATAAGCCTCCAGGCTAAAGCTTGAACATAAGGCGGCCCCAAATGGCCGCCTTTCCTTTTTTGTAATCCTCAGTAATACAGGTAATTAGCGTGACAACAGAGACTATCGTGGCACAGGCAACCGCTCCGGGACGCGGCGGTGTCGGCATTATTCGTATCTCAGGCCCCAAGGCAACTGACGCCGCCGAGGCACTGCTGGGTCATCTGCCCAAACCTCGTTACGCTGATTACTGCGACTTTAAAGCCGCCGACGGCGCCGTGCTGGATCAGGGTATCGCCCTGTATTTCAAAGGCCCCAATTCCTTTACCGGTGAAGATGTGCTGGAGCTGCAGGGCCACGGCGGGCAAATCGTTCTGGATATGCTGATTAAGCGAGTACTGGAAGTGCCCGGTATCCGTATCGCCCGCCCGGGAGAATTCAGCGAACAGGCTTTCATGAATGACAAGCTGGATCTGACCCAGGCCGAGGCGATTGCTGACCTGATTGATGCCACCAGCGAGCAGGCCGCCAAGAGTGCCTTGCAGTCGCTGCAGGGAGAATTCTCCAAAGAAGTGCATGAGTTGGTGGATCAGGTCACCAATCTGCGCCTGTATGTGGAAGCCGCCATCGACTTCCCCGACGAAGAAGTGGATTTCCTGTCCGACGGCAAAATCGCTGCAGCGCTGTATCGTATTATCGACAAGCTGGATGGTGTACAGGCCAGTGCCAAGCAAGGCGCCATTATTCGTGAAGGCATGAAAGTGGTGATAGCCGGTCGCCCCAACGCAGGTAAATCCAGTCTGCTCAATGCCCTGGCTGGTAAAGAGTCTGCCATCGTGACTGAAATTGCCGGTACTACCCGTGATGTTTTGCGTGAGCATATCCACCTGGATGGTATGCCGCTGCACATTATCGATACCGCCGGTTTGCGCGACACTGATGATACCGTTGAACAAATTGGTATCGAGCGCGCCTGGAACGAAATCAATTCTGCTGATCGGGTATTGTTTATGGTGGACGGTACCACCACAGATGCCGTAAATCCCCATGATATCTGGCCTGATTTCATCGACCGCCTGCCCGCCAATCTGGGCGTAACAGTGGTACGCAATAAGGCTGATCTGACCGGCGAATCACTGGAAATCACCGAAGAACAGGGCTACAGCGTGTATCGCATCTCAGCCAAAACCGGATTGGGTGTAGATGAGCTCAAACAACATCTGAAATCATTGATGGGTTATCAGAGTAATCTGGAAGGTGGCTTTATTGCCCGCCGCCGTCATCTGGAAGCACTGGCGATTGCCGCCGAGCACCTGCAAATCGGCAAAGAGCAGCTGGAAGTGTTCCAGGCCGGCGAATTGCTGGCTGAAGAGCTGCGCATGACTCAACAGGCGCTGGCTGAAATCACCGGCGCCTTCACCTCAGATGATCTGCTGGGCAAAATTTTCAGCTCTTTCTGTATAGGTAAGTAAACCATTTGGGCCCCTCAGGGGCCCTACATCATCAGGCTCATCGGCTCATTGCTGATAGCTTTTGTGCCAGCATATCCACCAGTAACCTAACTTTCGGCGATTGGTGTCGATTATGAGGATACAGCGCCCAAATTCCCTCCTTGGGTTCCTGATATGTCTGCAGTAACGGGATTAAACGGCCATCGGCAATCGCGTCCTCAACATAATAGCCAGGCATCTGAATCACCCCAATGCCCCTTATGGCAGCATCCACCAGCACATGACCACTGCCACAATTCAGAGTGCCTTTAACTTTAATGCTGCGTAACCGCCCTTCTTCCATAAAACGCCAATGACTGTTGGTACCTATCAGGCAATTGTGTTGATTCAACTCAGACAGCGTATGAGGAGCGCCGAATCTGGTTAAATAGGATGGGGATGCACACACATGCAAGGTTCTGTTGCCCAGCAGTCTGGCCATCATAGAGGAATCCTTGAGATGCCCGAGGCGAACCGCCAGATCATAACCGCCCTGCACCAGATCCAGTGGTTGATTGGTTAACTCACAGGTCACTTCCACCTCAGGATACAACTGCATATAGTCCAGCACAGCAGGCATCACATACTGCTCACCGAAAATGACCGGCGCAGTCATCTTAAGGCTACCCTGAGGGGAAATGTGCAAGTTGGACATCGCTCTTTCAGCTTCTTCCAGGCCATCCAGCGCCTGTCGACAATGTTGATAGAAAATACGCCCTTCTTCGGTAAGAGATATCTTGCGGGTTGTCCGGTACAGCAGCTTGGTATTGAGCCGATTCTCCAGCTGATTAACCTGTCGGCTGACCTGAGCCGTTGAAATACCAAGAACTTTACCCGCCGAGGTAAAACTGCCGGTATCGACCACAGACACAAACTCAGTAACGCCTTCCCATCGCATGATTATTACATTCCAGTAAAAGTCATTTGCTTTTCAGGCAGATTATCTCTCCCACAAGGGTAAATACAATAACCGGCAACAATCCTATTCCGATGAAATATCCTTCTGGAGCCTTTATGTCCCATCAATTTATCAAATCCAAAGCCGCCGTCGCCTGGGGACCCGGTCAGCCACTGTCTATCGAAGAGGTTGATGTGATGCTGCCCAAAGCCGGTGAAGTGCTGGTAAGGATTGTCGCATCCGGTGTGTGCCACACAGATGCCTTTACCTTGTCCGGCGATGATCCTGAAGGGGTATTTCCGGCGATTCTGGGCCACGAAGGTGGCGGCATAGTGGAAATGGTAGGCGAAGGTGTCACCAGCGTGGCGGTGGGTGACCACGTTATCCCGCTGTACACCCCAGAGTGTGGCGAGTGCAAATTCTGCAAATCCGGTAAAACCAATCTGTGCCAGAAAATCCGAGAAACCCAGGGGAAGGGCCTGATGCCCGATGGTACCACCCGCTTCTACAAAGATGGTCAGCCTATCTACCACTATATGGGCTGCTCGACCTTCAGCGAATATACCGTGCTGCCGGAAATCTCCCTGGCCAAAGTCAATCCCACTGCACCACTGGAAGAAGTGTGTTTGCTCGGATGTGGTGTTACCACTGGCATGGGCGCGGTACTCAAGACCGCCAAAGTACAACCGGGCGATACCGTAGCTATCTTCGGTTTGGGCGGTATTGGCTTGTCGGCGGTTATCGGTGCCACCATGGCCGGTGCCAGCCGGATTATCGGTATCGATCTGAACGAATCCAAATTTGAGCTCGCCCGCAAACTCGGCGCAACCGACTGCATCAACCCCAAAGACTATGACAAGCCTATCCAGCAGGTGATCGTCGAAATGACTGATGGCGGCGTAGACTTTTCCTTTGAATGTATCGGCAATGTCAACGTAATGCGCAGCGCGCTGGAGTGTTGCCACAAAGGCTGGGGCGAATCCGTCATTATCGGTGTCGCCGGGGCCGGACAGGAAATATCCACCCGCCCATTTCAACTGGTTACCGGTCGGGTATGGCGCGGCAGTGCCTTTGGCGGCGTAAAAGGACGCTCAGAGCTGCCTGGCATAGTAGAGCAGTACCTCAGAGGTGAATTCAGGTTGGATGATTTCATCACCCACACCATGACACTGGATAAGATCAACGATGCTTTTGACCTGATGCACAGCGGTCAGAGCATTCGCAGTGTTGTTCATATGCAGGATTAAGCCGGAGCCCACTATGTCCTTATCACTGGTATCGGCCAACCGCTGTTTTGACGGTTGGCATAAACAGTACAGTCATGACTCCAAACTGCTGAATTGCCATATGCGGTTCGCTGTTTACCTGCCGCCCCGGGCTGTCAGCGAAAAAGTCCCGGTGCTCTACTGGTTATCCGGGCTGACCTGTAACGACGAAAACTTTATGCAGAAAGCGGGCGCCTTGCGGCTGGCCGCAGAACTGGGGATAGCAATTGTCGCACCGGACACCAGTCCAAGAGGAGAAGGTGTGCCCGATGATCCCGATGGAGCCTGGGATTTTGGCCTGGGCGCGGGATTCTATGTCAATGCCACGCAGGCCCCCTGGAATCGTCATTACCAGATGTACGACTACATAGTGACTGAGCTGCCAGCCCTGGTGGAGCAACATTTCCCAGTAGCTCCCCGGCGAAGCATCGCCGGCCATTCTATGGGCGGCCATGGTGCCTTGGTGATCGCCCTGCGGGAAGCGACAAACTATTGTTCAGTATCAGCGTTCAGCCCCATCTGTCATCCCATGGAGTGCCCCTGGGGCATAAAAGCCTTTACCGGTTATTTGGGTGACAACAGAGCAGACTGGTATCAGTATGACGCCAGTGAGCTGATGCGCATCGCTCAGATAAAAGTTCCTGCGCTGGTGGATCAGGGACTGGATGATAGCTTTCTTGAGCAGCAGCTAAATCCTGGCAGCCTGGAACAAGCCGCCAGGGAAAATCAGTATCCATTAACCCTGCGAATGCAGCCTGGTTATGATCACAGCTACTACTTCATCGCCAGTTTTATCGAGGATCATTTGCGCTTCCATGCCCGCCATTTACTGACATAACCCAAGCAGTTCTTATCTGATCTCGACTACCCGGCTGGCTTTGCGGTATTGCACCCGCCAGCCGGGCCAGGTCGGTAATTCCCAGCGCTTCGGATCTGTTTTGCGAACACCGGACTCATACACCAGTTCAACCCGTTTTGACCGGGCATCATAATTAACGCCCAGTTTGAGTTCTGCCAATGTCAGTGTTCTTGGAAAAGCGGCGTCAAATGCGCTACGACACCACTCAGGTATGCCCTCAATAACCAGATCGGTATCATCAATCAACGCCAAATCATCCAGCTCACTCACCCCCAACACGTTCAGCAGACGCCGCAGGCAGGGCTCCACCTCACGCTCCAATTCCTGAAGATGAGAATCATCCGCCACGCCACACAAATATTGCTGCCGGCTTGAATCAGGCAGAGATCGCCACAGCGCAAATGCTGCCAGATCATCAGCCAATCTGGCAGCAACCCCCGGCATCAGTTCACCGGTTAATATCGCCTGTACCGCCGCATCCAAGGCCTGTTCACCGGTTACCGCTCGATAAGCTGTGTGGATCACCCGCCCGGCATACACACGTTCAATCAGGCATCCCTGCTGCGGATCTGGTTGCTGCGAAGCCACCTGCTCTTCACCCAGTCCAAGTTCAGCCAGCAGTGACCAGGAAACCGGCGCCATACAGGTCGCCATGTTGATCGTTTGTTTTACGCCTCTGCCTGGCAGCGAAAACTGATCAAATACCACAGCAGCCTGCGTTTTGCGCGACTCGTGGAACAGTGCAAACCGTCCTTCGCGGCTTACCTGTACTTCACTATGACCATTGCCATAAGCATTGTCGCGACTTAGACGCTGCACATAAGCCAGCTCAGGCAAGGCGGCAATCACCTGTGACAACCAGCGCAGTCGGGTATCAAAATCCGGTAATGACAGGTCCCGCTCAGGCAGATCGACCGCCCGGCGGATCTGCAATGCCAGCACTCTGGCTTCGTTAACAAGCAGAGGATCGACAGCGAGGAAATCCGGCACGCCCTGGCGGATAAGCCGCAGCAGAGCCATGGCATCACAGCCCAGCGGTTCCCATGCAGACAGCGCCAGCAAGTCATCCTCAGTGCGGGGCGATTGCCACAGCCGCCCACCAACGCTTAAACAGGCGGCCAGATCCACCATCATGGCCTTACACTCATCATCCTTCATGGCACTGATCAAATGGGCAAACTGAGTATCCAGCGGCAAAGGGTACAACCGCCGCCCATGATCAGTGATCATCCCCCCGGCATCCAGTGCTCCCATGGTTTGCAGCTTTTGACTCGCCTCGGCAACGGATCTGGGCAGTAAGGTATCCACCCAGGGCAGTTGCGCCAGTTTATATCCGCAGGCTGCGGCCGCCAGCATGGGTTCGGTCAGTTCCTCACGCTGCAATTCGGGGGAACTGCTGGCCACCAGCACGGCATGTTCCCCCCACAGGCGGATGCACAAACCGTCAGCAACCCTGCCGGCTCTGCCCAGTCGCTGAGCAGCAGATGCTTTGGAAATACGTCCAAGGGACAATACAGTCCGGCCATTGCGCTGGTGAGTCCTGCGCTCCAGTCCCGCATCAATTACGCAGACCACCCCGGGGATCGTCAGCGAAGTTTCGGCCACATTGGTCGCGAGGATCACCCGAGTATTCCCGGTGGATGCCATCACCTGCCGCTGCTCGGTGAGATCTGAGCCGCCGTGCAGTGTCAAACAGGCAATATCCAACGCTGCCAACAGCTGCCGGCACTGATTAATCTCCCCCTTACCCGGCAAGAACACCAGAATGTCGCCTGCCACCGTCATTTTGCTCAATGCCAGCTCCACCGCCAGTTTGATCCGACCGGCCAGATCCCGGCTATCCGGTAACTGAGAAGCGCAGGTCGCCAGATAAGAAGTTTCAACCTGATACCTTTGACCACTGACACTGAGCAACTTTGCTTCCGGTCCCAAATAGTCTCTCAGCCTGTGGCCATCCATGGTGGCAGACATCACCAGTAATCGATGTAATCCCTGACATTTCAACAGACTCAGCAACAGATCAGTATCCCAGCGACGCTCATGAAACTCATCAATGATGACCAGATCAAAGTCCTGCAACTGATTTTCAGCAAACCAGTTAAGCGCAATACCCGGTGTAACCACGGCAAGTCGGGTAGTGTCATCAACCTGGCAGTCAAAACGGATGGCGTAGCCCACAGCTAACCCATGATCTTGCCGCTGTGATTCACCGCCCAAATAGTCGGCCAGCGCCACACAGGCTACTCTTCTGGGTTCAATCATCAGCACCCGCATTCCAAGGGATGCAGCCCAGATGGGTATTCGCGTTGACTTGCCTGAGCCGGTATCGGACTGCACCACCAGATCTGCCACCCCGATGGCAGCATCAAATTCGGCTTTCAGACTATCTATGGGGAGAACAGGTGGTTTACAGAGTAACGAAGTCATGGCTTACGACGTCATATCGTCAGGAGTTTCAAAAGTAAGTGGCCTGAGTGTACCCGTGACTGCGACCCGCTGCATCCCGGGGTAAATCAAAACCCACTGCAGATACTTTCACACCGGCAATTCGGCTAACATGTTGGGCAAACCTTTCCCCGTATTTTCAGGAAACAAGATGAGCAACATTGATATTCTGGTAGGAACTACCCTGGGTGGCAGCGAGTATGTGGCGGATGAGTTGGCCGCTCAGCTGGCAGAAACCGGCCACGAAGCCGATATTCACCTCAGTCCGGATCTGGATCAACTGGATCTTCAGGGTGTTTGGCTACTGGTATGTTCTACCCATGGCGCCGGCGATCTGCCGGACAATATTCAGCCATTGCTGGCACAACTGAAAAGCGATCAACCGGATTTGAGTCAGGTAAAGTACGCTTTGTGTGCAATCGGTGATTCCAGTTATGACACTTTCTGTCAGGGCCCAGAGCTGCTGGTGGAGCAATTTGAACAACTGGGCGCACAGGCTCTTGTGAATAAGATCAGGATCGATGTACAACAGGATCCCATCCCTGAAGAGGCCGCCCTGTCTTGGTTGGCCCAATGGCAGGATCAACTTTAAGATCGCCAGACCTCCCCTTCTCGAGATCTTGCCCACATACAAAATCACCCTTATCCACAGATTGCGATCGAAATGCATAAATTTGTGGATAAGGTATGATTTAGATCTGATCTACCCTTGTACTAATTAACACCTCAACCGCACAAAGATCCACCCTGTGGATAAATAGCCGATCTATCCCCACCTTATATCGAGTTAGATCGCTGACAGATCACAGGATCAGAAGTCCGTTAAACCATGATTTTAAATGTTTTTTAGCGTTTTACACAGATCCTTGCGATCCTAATAGTAAACATAATAAGTAGATCTATATAAAGATCTTAAGATCTATAAAGCCGATCCAAACTGATCTGTTCAAACTAAATAGATCATTCACCTTGGCTGTGGCAGGTGCTAAAATATCCGGCTCTGTAATTTTCCTCTTACTGAATCGAAGGCAGTGTCATGCAATTTCATGAACGGTTTGATGTAATTGTTGTTGGTGGTGGTCATGCCGGAACTGAAGCCGCATTGGCCGCAGCTCGTATGGGGTGTAAAACCCTGTTGTTAACCCATAACGTCGATACGCTTGGGCAGATGTCCTGTAACCCGGCTATCGGTGGTATTGGTAAAGGTCACCTGGTTAAAGAGATCGATGCTCTGGGTGGTGCCATGGCAACGGCGACCGATTTTGCCGGTATCCAGTTCCGCACCCTGAACTCATCAAAAGGCCCGGCAGTAAGAGCAACCCGCGCGCAGGCAGATCGGGCTTTGTATAAACAAACGATCCTGTCGATCCTGCAACATCAACCTAACCTGAAGATCTTCCAGCAAGCCGTTGACGATCTGGTGGTGGAGAGCGGCAAAGTGATCGGTGCCGTAACCCAAATGGGACTGGCCTTTGAAGCGCCGGCTGTGGTGTTGACAGCTGGTACTTTCCTGGGGGGACGCATTCATATTGGATTGGAAAATTACGGTGGTGGCCGTGCCGGTGATCAGCCTGCTATCGCATTGGCCAATCGTCTGCGCGAACTGCCAATTCGCGTTGGTCGTTTAAAGACGGGTACACCACCACGAATTGATGCCAGAACCATTGATTTCTCTCAGATGATTGAGCAGAAAGGCGATAGCCCGCTGCCAGTGATGTCGTTCATTGGAGATGTCAGCCAGCACCCACAGCAGATCTCCTGTTACATCACTCATACCAATGAAAAGACGCACGACATCATTCGTGGTGGTCTGGACAGAAGCCCTATGTATTCAGGGGTGATTGAAGGGATTGGTCCACGTTATTGCCCAAGTATCGAAGATAAGATCCACCGTTTTGCCGACAAGAATTCACACCAGATCTTCATCGAACCTGAAGGCCTGACGACCACAGAGATCTACCCCAATGGTATCTCCACCAGTTTGCCATTTGATGTGCAGCTGAATCTGGTGCGTTCCATCAAAGGGATGGAAAACGCCGAGATCATTCGCCCCGGCTATGCGATCGAATATGATTATTTCGATCCGCGCGATCTGAAAAATTCACTGGAAACCAAAGCGATTTCCGGTCTGTTCTTCGCCGGTCAGATCAACGGCACTACTGGCTATGAAGAAGCCGGTGCTCAGGGCTTGCTGGCCGGTACCAACGCCGCACTGCAGGTTCAGGGCAAAGAGGCCTGGGCACCGCGCCGTGATGAAGCTTATCTGGGGGTGTTGGTGGATGATCTGTCAACCCTGGGGACCAAAGAGCCCTACCGTATGTTCACCAGCCGCGCTGAATATCGGTTGCTGCTGCGTGAAGACAATGCCGATCTGCGTTTGACTGAGCAAGGTCGTGAGCTGGGATTGGTTGATGATCACCGCTGGGCCAAGTTCAACGAAAAACGTGAATCCATCGAACAGGAGCTGCAGCGCCTGCGCAGCCAGTGGGTACATGTAAATTCACCTTTGGTGGATCACCTGAACCCTCACCTCAATACGCCTATCTCCCGTGAAGCATCTTTTGAAGATCTGCTGCGCCGCCCAGAGATGGATTATCAGAAACTCGTGGGTATCGAAGGCTTTGGCCCTGGTCTTGCCGATCCTTACGCCGCTGAGCAGGTGCAAATTCAGGTGAAATATGCCGGTTATATCCAGCGTCAGCAGGAAGAGATCAACAAACACCAGCGTAACGAGAATACCCGTTTGCCACTGGATCTGGATTATGCAGAAGTGCCTGGCCTGTCCAATGAAGTGACTGCCAAGCTCAATGCCCATAAGCCTGAAACCATTGGTCAGGCATCACGGATTTCCGGTGTGACTCCGGCTGCCGTGTCTATCTTGCTGGTGCATTTGAAAAAACGCGGTTTGCTGCGCAAAAGTGCCTGAGCATTGAGTTAGCATCCGTCAGACAAGGGAAGCACTGAGCTTCCCTTTGTTTATCTCCAGATCCATAATATTCGACGCATTTTTTAAGGGGGACTCCCTGTGCTAGCTGCTCAACTCGATGCTTACCTGGCCGAGGCCAAAATCCAGGCTACAGACAAGCAAAAACAGCAACTTATTGACTTTGTCGCCTTGCTCAGCAAATGGAACAAGGCCTACAACCTGACATCAGTGCGCGATCCGCAGCAGATGCTGATCCGTCATGTGATGGACTCTCTGGTGGTCTCTCCCCATCTGCAAGGCGAGCGATTTATCGATGTGGGCACAGGTCCGGGTTTGCCCGGTATTCCGCTGGCCATTCTTAACCCGGACAAAACCTTTGTGTTGCTCGACAGTCTGGGTAAACGTATTCGTTTCCAGAAACAGGTGCAGTTTGAGCTGGGTCTGGACAACATAGTGCCGACAGAAAGTCGGGTAGAAGCGTATGATGCCGGTGACGGATTTGATGGCGTTCTGAGCCGGGCGTTCGCTTCCGTTGGCGATATGCTCAACTGGTGTCACCATTTACCCAATGAAAATGGGGTATTCTATGCCCTCAAAGGGCAATTGGCCGATGATGAGATGGCCCTGATACCGGAAGGTTTTGTCCTGAAAGACACCATAGGCTTGCAGGTGCCTGCGCTGGATGAACAGCGTCATCTGCTGAAAATAGTGAAAGAATAATAACTTGTTTGCCTTGGCAAAGAGTACAAGTTGCAATCTGAACAAGTATCAAGCAATTTGTAGGCAAGGGATATGAAGGCAAGCAATGACTGACAGGGTGACATTGTGGGAAAGGTAATTGCCGTAGCTAACCAGAAGGGAGGCGTCGGAAAAACAACTACATGCGTAAATTTAGCGGCATCATTGGCGGCTACCAAGCGCAAGGTATTGCTGATCGATTTGGATCCTCAGGGCAATGCCACCATGGGCAGTGGTGTCGACAAGTATGAGGTCGAGAATACCGCCTATGAGTTGCTGGTTGAGGAAAAGCCATTCCAGGATGTGGTGGTGCGCAATACCGCCGGCAAGTACGATCTGATTGCCGGTAATGGCGATGTGACGGCGGCTGAAATCAAATTGATGGAATTCTTCGCCCGTGAGGTTCGTCTGCGCAATGCGTTGGCGGCAGTGCGTGACGAGTACGATTTCATTTTCATCGACTGTCCGCCTTCACTCAACATGCTGACGGTGAATGCCATGTCGGCAGCTGATTCGGTGCTGGTGCCCATGCAGTGCGAATATTATGCGCTGGAAGGTCTGACGGCGCTGCTGGATACCATAGGTAAGCTGGCGGCCATGGTCAACCCGGGGCTTGCTATCGAAGGTATCCTGCGCACCATGTATGACCCGCGCAATCGTTTGGCCAATGATGTGTCTGAGCAGCTCAAACAACACTTTGGCGACAAGGTTTACCGTACCGTCATCCCCCGTAATATTCGTCTGGCCGAAGCGCCCAGCTTTGGTGCACCAGCCATGTACTATGACAAGTCCAGTGCAGGCGCCAAGGCTTATCTGGCATTGGCCGGGGAGATTATCCGGCGTTCAGAGCAAAAATTGCAGGTAAAACAGGCTTAAGGAATACCGATGACAATCAAAAAACGTGGGCTGGGTAAGGGCTTGGATGCACTGTTGAGTACCAGTCATGCGGCCAGCAAAAAGCTGGAAATTCAGGAAGAAGCTCAGGCTTCTTTGTCCCGTGACAATTCTGAGCTGCGGCAGTTGGATCTGGATTTGCTGCGTCCGGGCAAATATCAACCCCGTAAAGACATGTCACCTGCGGCCCTGGAAGAATTGTCAGAATCCATCCGGGTTCAGGGAATTATTCAGCCAATCGTGGTACGTTCCGTCGCTGCTGGCCAGTATGAGATTATCGCCGGTGAACGTCGCTGGCGTGCAGCTCAGTTGGCTGGTCTGGATAAAGTGCCTTGTCTGGTCAAAGAAGTACCGGATGAGTCGGCTGTGGCGATAGCTTTGATTGAAAATATTCAGCGCGAAGATCTCAATGCCATGGAAGAGGCTGTCGCTCTTAATCGTTTGATTGAAGAATTTTCTCTGACTCATCAGGAAGTGGCTACCGCAGTTGGCAAGTCCAGAACCACGGTTACCAACCTGCTGCGTCTTAACAGCCTGAACGAACCGGTTAAGCGTTTGCTGGAAAATGGCGACATCGATATGGGCCATGCCCGGGCTTTGCTTGGCGTTGAAGGTGATCAGCAAACTGAACTGGCTAGATTAGTTGCAGCTAAAGAACTTACCGTTCGTGATACGGAACGTTTGGTAACTAAGGCTCTGAATCCTGCTGAAGTTCCCGAAAAAGCAGCTAAAGATCCCGATGTAAGCCGTTTGGAGTCTCAGTTAATTGAACGGCTTGGTGCAAAGGTCTCAATCAGCCACAACCAAAAAGGTCGTGGAAAACTTGTAATAAACTTCCAAAATCTCGCAGAACTTGACGGAATTCTTAGCAAAATTCATTAAATTTCATAGGTTAAAACACCTTTATGTAAATTTGTGACCTTTGTTAAGCTTGGATTTTTTAAAGTTTGGGCGTACATCACGTTTAAAGTGCCGTTTTTACTTATGTCGAAGTTGCATCTAAGGCCCGAAACGGTATACTTTCGCAAGCTTTTTGTACCTTGACTTTGACCGGATTTTCGACTTCCGGTCATCTAAACAAAAAAACAAGAAGCGAAATTGCGGAGAAGAAGATTTGAGTAAGATTTTGGCGCGTCGTGGTCGGTGGTCAGCATACAAATTGGTGTTGATGCAGGCGGCGGTAGCCGGGGGGGCTTCGGTTCTCTTCTTCGTACTTTGGGGAATGCAGTATGGCATGTCGGCATTAGCCGGGATGATCATTGCAGTATTCCCCAATTTCGTGTTCGCCACCCTTGCTTTCTCTCATATGGGAGCGAGTCAATCAGGGAAGGTTATTCAGACTTTCTACTGGGGGGAGGCGATTAAGTTGCTGTTAACAATAGCATTGTTTTGTATTGTGTTCGCGGGCTTCAAGGTAGATTTCGCGCCTTTGTTTACCACCTACACTTTGGCCTTAGCAGTGCATTGGACAGCGCCTTTCCTTTTCAACAAAAAAACGGGATGAAAAATGGCTGCTCAAGGTGAAGCGCTAACTGCTTCCAGTTATATCCAACACCACCTGACCAATCTGGCAGTGGGTGAAGGGTTCTGGACTTGGCACGTCGACTCACTCCTGTTCTCAGTTGGCTTGGGTGCCCTGTTCCTGTGGATGTTCTACAGAGCAGGTAAAAAGGCAACAGCAGGCGTTCCTACTAAGTTTCAGTGTTTCGTTGAAATGATGGTGGAATTTATCGATGGCATCGTTCGTGACTCCTTCCACGGTCGCAACCCTGTTATCGCACCGCTTGCCCTGACCATCTTCGTCTGGGTTTTCCTGATGAACCTGATGGACTTGATCCCTGTTGACTTTATTCCCCATGCCGCCGGACTGATGGGCGTACCTTACCTGAAGATTGTACCCACAACCGACCTGAACATTACCTTTGGTCTCTCCATCGGCGTGTTCCTGTTGATTGTGTATTACAGCATTAAGGTTAAGGGTGTGTCCGGTTTCGTGAAGGAACTGACACTGCAGCCTTTCAATCATTGGGCTCTGATCCCGGTCAACCTGGTCCTGGAAACAGTCACCCTGATTGCGAAGCCAATTTCTTTGGCACTTCGTCTGTTCGGTAACCTGTACGCAGGGGAGTTGATATTTATTCTGATTGCACTGATGCCATGGTGGACCCAATTTGCACTGTCTGTGCCCTGGGCAATTTTCCACATTTTGGTCATTGTGTTGCAGGCGTTTATTTTCATGATGCTGACTGTGGTTTACCTCAGCATGGCACATGAAGATCATTGATAATTTTTCAACTTTACTTTTGTTAGCTTATTTTTTACGGAGAGAATAATGGAAACTGTAATCAGCTTTACTGCTATTGCTGTTGCTTTGATGATTGGCCTGGCTGCTCTGGGTACTGCTATCGGCTTTGCTATCCTGGGTGGTAAGTTCCTGGAAGCTTCTGCTCGTCAGCCAGAACTGGCTCCTGCTCTGCAAACCAAGATGTTCATCGTTGCTGGTCTGCTCGACGCTATCTCTATGATCGCTGTTGGTGTGGCTCTGTTCTTCGTATTCGCGAACCCATTCTTAGGTCAACTTGGCAACTAATCTGGATTTCCCGAATAGAGGAGGTGTGTCGTTATGAGTATTAACGCTACCTTATTAGGCCAGTTGATATCGTTTATGTTGTTCGTGTGGTTCTGCATGAAGTTCGTGTGGCCACCACTCATCAACGCTATTGAAGCGCGCCAAAAGAAGATCGCCGACGGTCTGGCGGACGCTGACCGCGCTGCCAAAGACCTGGAGCTGGCCCAGTCCAAAGCGACTGAGCAACTCAAAGATGCCAAGGCTGCTGCCAACGAAATTATTGAAGCTGCTAACAAGCGCAAAAATCAAATCGTTGAAGAAGCTAAGGCCGAGGCCGACGCTGAGCGTGCGAAAATCATCGCTCAGGGTAAAGCAGAAATTGAAGCTGAACGTAATCGCGTGAAAGAGGAACTGCGTAAGCAGGTTGCCGCTCTCGCCCTGACAGGTGCAGAGAAGATCCTCGAGCGTTCGATTGATGAAGCCGCCCACAGCGACATCGTTAATAAACTCGTCGCTGAAATTTAATAAGGGAGTGGAGTTATGGCTGAGTTAACCACCATTGCTCGCCCTTACGCTAAGGCCGCTTTTGACTTTGCTGTCGAACATCAAGCGGTGGAGAAGTGGAGCGAAATGCTCAGCTTCGCTGCACTGGTGAGTGAAAACGAATCCATGCAACCACTGTTGACTGGCGGTATGGCCAGCAACCAACTCGTAAACCTGTTTATCAGTGTTTGCGGGGAGCAAGTCGACAAGCACGGTCAAAACCTGCTGAAGGTGATGGCTGAAAACGGACGTTTGGGAGTACTTCCCGCTGTTGCGAAACTCTACGCGGAATTCCGCAATGAGTGGGCTAAAGAGATTGAAGCCGATGTGGTTTCAGCTGTTGAGCTCACACAGGAGCAGCAACAGCAGATAAGTGTTTCTCTCGGGAAACGTCTCGCACGCAAAGTTAAGCTGAACTGCAGCATTGATGCCGGCCTGATCGCCGGTGTAATTATCACGGCAGGAGATCTGGTCATTGATGGCTCGGTCCGCGGAAAATTAAACCGCCTGTCTGATAAGCTGCAGTCGTAATTGGGAGTTTGAGCATGCAACTGAATTCCACTGAAATCAGCGATCTGATTAAGCAGCGGATCGAGCAGTTCGAAGTTGTCAGCGAAGCACGCAACGAAGGTACTATCGTTGCGGTAAGTGACGGCATCATCCGCGTACACGGCCTGGCCGATGTAATGCAGGGTGAAATGATCGAACTGCCTGGCAACCGTTATGCCATCGCGTTGAACCTTGAACGTGATAGCGTCGGTGCCGTAGTTATGGGCCCATATGCCGATCTGGCAGAGGGCGTAAAAGTGAAAACCACAGGTCGTATTCTGGAAGTTCCAGTTGGCCGTGGTCTGTTGGGCCGAGTGGTTAACACTCTGGGTGAAGCAATTGACGGTAAAGGTCCTATCGACAACGATGGATTTGCTCCGGTTGAAATGATTGCTCCTGGCGTTATTGACCGTAAGTCGGTATCCCAGCCTGTACAAACTGGTTATAAAGCCGTTGACTCCATGATCCCAATCGGTCGTGGTCAGCGTGAATTGATCATTGGTGACCGTCAGACTGGTAAAACAGCCATGGCGATCGACGCGATCATCAACCAGAAAGATTCCGGCATTAAGTGTGTGTATGTAGCTATCGGTCAGAAAGCTTCTACTATCGCTAACGTGGTTCGTAAACTGGAAGAACACGGTGCTCTGGCCAACACCATCGTGGTTGTGGCCTCTGCTTCTGAAGCAGCTGCACTGCAATACCTGGCGCCATACTCTGGCTGTACCATGGGTGAATACTTCCGTGACCGCGGTGAAGATGCCCTGATCGTATACGATGACCTGTCCAAGCAGGCTGTTGCATACCGTCAGATCTCTCTGCTGCTGCGTCGTCCACCAGGTCGTGAAGCATACCCAGGTGACGTTTTCTATTTGCACTCCCGTCTGCTGGAGCGCGCTTCTCGTGTAAACGAGGAGTATGTAGAGAAGTTCACCAACGGCGAAGTGAAAGGCAAGACAGGTTCTTTGACCGCACTGCCTATCATTGAAACCCAGGCGGGTGACGTATCTGCGTTCGTACCAACCAACGTAATTTCGATTACCGATGGTCAGATCTTTCTGGAAACCGACCTGTTTAACTCTGGCCTGCGTCCAGCGGTTAACCCAGGTATCTCGGTATCCCGTGTAGGTGGTGCAGCCCAGACCAAGATTATCAAGAAGCTGTCCGGTGGTATCCGTACCGCACTGGCACAGTATCGAGAGCTTGCTGCGTTCTCACAGTTTGCATCTGATCTTGACGATGCAACTCGTGCTCAGTTGGAGCACGGTGAGCGTGTTACCGAACTGATGAAGCAAAAGCAATATGCTCCTATGAGCGTAGCCGATCAGGCAGTGGTTATTTTCGCTGCTGAGAAAGGCTTCCTGAAGGGCATTGAGCTGAAGAAGATCGGTAGCTTCGAGGCATCCCTGCTCTCTTTCATGAACAGCGAGCACGCTGAGCTGATGAAGACCATCAACGAGACCGGTGACTATAACGCCGATATCGAAGGTGAACTGACAGCTGGCCTGAAGAAGTTCGTGGAAACCCAAACCTGGTAAAAATCGTCGAGGTGCCAGTTAGGCACCTCTAGGTCCAGATTGGAGAGTAGAGATGGCCGGCGCAAAAGAGATTAAAACCAAGATCGCGAGTGTGCAGAACACTCAGAAGATCACTTCTGCCATGGAAATGGTAGCTGCCAGTAAGATGCGTAAAGCCAATGAGCGCATGTCCAGCAGCCGCCCCTATGCGGAAATTATGCGTAAGGTGATCGGTCACGTGGCGCAGGGCTCTCTGGAGTACAAGCATCCTTACTTGGAAGAAAGAGACGCCAAGCGTGTTGGTTACATTGTAGTAGCCACCGACCGCGGTCTTTGTGGTGGTCTGAACGTCAACCTGTTCAAAAAGGTTGTCGCAGACGTGAAAAACTGGAAGCAGCAAGGTGCAGAAGTTGAATTCTGTGCCATTGGTGCCCGCAGTGTACAGTTTTTCAAAAGCTATGGCGGACGTGTAGCTGCACAGGCTTCCGGCCTGGGTGATGCCCCTGAACTGGCAGAACTCATCGGTACTGTGCGCGTCATGCTGCAGGCTTACGACGAAGGCAAGCTGGATCGTCTGTACGTGGTGTACAACAAGTTTGTCAACACCATGACTCAGGCCCCCGTGATCGAACAACTGCTACCTTTGCCGAAATCCGAAGAGTACGACCGGGAACACCGTTGGGACTATGTATACGAGCCAGATCCAAAAGAACTTTTGGATACTCTGTTGGTGCGTTATGTAGAGTCTCAGGTTTATCAGGGTGTTGTAGAAAACATTGCGTCTGAACAGGCTGCCCGTATGGTGGCGATGAAGGCTGCAACTGACAACGCCGGTAACCTGATTGACAACCTGCAACTGGTTTACAACAAGGCCCGTCAGGCTGCGATTACGCAGGAACTGTCGGAAATTGTTTCTGGTGCCGCTGCGGTATAAGCAAGGTAACGAATACAAGTTTTAGAGGATTAATCATGAGCACAGGTACTGTTGTCCAAGTAATTGGCGCGGTTGTGGACGTAGAGTTTCCACATGATGCCGTACCTCAGGTATATGACGCTCTGAAGATCACAGGTGAAGGCGCCTGTAACGGCTTGGTGCTGGAAGTTCAGCAGCAGCTGGGTGGTGGTGTAGTTCGTACCATTGCCATGGGTTCTTCTGACGGTCTGCGTCGTGGTATCGAAGTGGAAAACACAGGTTCTGGGATTATGGTGCCAGTAGGCGCTGCAACCCTGGGCCGTATTATGAACGTATTGGGTGAGCCAGTAGACGAAGCGGGTCCAATCGGTGAAGAAGAGCGTTACATCATTCACCGTGCAGCCCCTTCCTATGAAGAGCAGTCCAACACTACTGAACTTTTGGAAACCGGTATCAAGGTTATCGACCTGGTATGTCCGTTTGCCAAGGGTGGTAAAGTAGGTCTGTTCGGTGGTGCGGGTGTTGGTAAGACAGTTAACATGATGGAACTGATCAACAACATCGCCAAGGCCCACTCTGGTCTGTCTGTATTTGCCGGTGTAGGTGAACGTACCCGTGAAGGTAACGACTTCTACTTCGAAATGCAGGAATCTGGCGTACTGGATAAAGTAGCCATGGTTTACGGCCAGATGAACGAGCCACCAGGTAACCGTCTGCGCGTTGCGTTGACCGGTCTGACCATGGCTGAAAAGTTCCGTGACGAAGGTAAAGACGTACTGTTGTTCGTGGACAACATCTACCGTTATACCCTGGCCGGTACTGAAGTATCCGCACTGCTGGGCCGTATGCCTTCTGCAGTAGGTTACCAGCCAACACTGGCTGAAGAGATGGGTGTTCTGCAGGAGCGTATTACTTCTACCAAGACTGGGTCTATTACCTCTGTTCAGGCAGTTTACGTACCAGCGGATGACTTGACTGACCCATCCCCGGCAACCACCTTCGCTCACTTGGATGCGACCGTGGTACTGTCCCGTCAAATCGCTTCTCTGGGTATTTACCCAGCGGTTGACCCTCTGGATTCCACCTCTCGTCAGCTGGATCCACAGGTTGTTGGCCAAGAGCACTATGACGTGGCAAACGGTGTTCAGACTGTACTGCAGCGCTACAAAGAGCTGAAAGATATCATTGCGATTCTGGGTATGGACGAACTGTCTGACGATGACAAGATGACTGTGTCTCGCGCGCGTAAAATCGAGCGTTTCCTGTCTCAGCCATTCTTCGTAGCAGAAGTCTTTACCGGTTCTCCAGGTAAGTATGTTTCTCTGAAAGACACTATCCGTGGCTTCAAGGGCATCCTGGAAGGCGAGTTCGACCACATCCCTGAGCAGGCATTCTATATGGCTGGCTCTATCGATGAAGTTATCGAGCGCGCTAACAAGAAATAATCAGGCTTTGGCTTGATTCTTTAAGGAGAACAGGATGGCAGCCATGACAGTACATCTTGATATCGTGAGTGCAGAAGGTCGCATCTTTTCCGGCTTGGTGGAAACCCTGCAGGTAACCGGTGCTGAAGGTGAACTGGGTATTTTGCCTGGTCACACCCCGCTGCTGACCCGTATCAAACCTGGCATGGTGCGTATCGTCAAACAACATGGCAAAGAAGAGTTGTTCTACCTGTCCGGCGGCATGCTGGAAGTACAACCTTCTTCTGTGGCTGTGTTGGCTGACGTGGTCGTGCGTGCCGAAGACATTGATGAAGCCAAGGCGATTGAAGCCAAGCGTCGTGCGGAGGCCGAAATGGCCAATGCCGGTGCCGACTTTGATTATGCCCTGGCGGCTGTTGAGCTGGCTCAGGCCCTGGCTCAGCTGCGTGTCGTTGAGACCATCAAGAAGAACATCAGCCGTTAAGCTGAATGTTGCTGTAAAAGGCGTCCTTTTGGACGCCTTTTTTGTATCTGAAAAAAGACTCAGGTCTATAGGCACACTGCATTTGCGCCGGATTTCCGTTACACTCTCGCCAGTCGTTTTTAAAGGATTTTGTTATGTCACTCAATGTCGTCATTCTTGCCGCCGGGAAAGGTACCCGGATGCATTCAGATTTGCCCAAGGTGCTGCATAAGATTGCTCACAAGAGCATGGTACAGCATGTGATTGATACCGCCCGCGCCATGGATGCCGTCCAGATCAATCTGGTGTATGGCTATGGTGGCGACACCTTAAAGCAGACCCTGGGCGAGCAACCGCTAAATTGGGTGCTGCAGGCTGAGCAGTTGGGCACCGGCCATGCTGTGGCTCAGGCCAGTGACAATATTAATGATGACGATACTGTGCTGGTGCTTTACGGCGATGTGCCGCTCATCCAGCAATCTACTCTGGATGCCCTGCTGGCAGCCAAACCGGAAAATGGCCTGGCGATTTTGACTGTGAGTCTGGATAACCCAACTGGCTATGGCCGTATTGAGCGTAACTGGGAAGGCAAGGTGATCGGCATTGTTGAGCAGAAAGATGCCAACGCTGAGCAACTGGCAATTAAAGAGATCAACACTGGTATCATGGCGCTGCCTGGTAAACAGCTGAAAACCTGGCTGGCCAACCTGTCCAATAACAATGCTCAGGGCGAATACTATCTGACAGATGTGATTGCCATGGCTCATGCAGAGGGTGTGGAAATTGCCACTGCGCAGCCGCAGTCTGCCATTGAAGTGGAAGGCGCCAACAATAGGGTACAGCTGGCTGCGCTGGAGCGTGCCTATCAGGCCCGTGAAGCCGAAAAGTTGATGCTTAACGGCGCAAACCTGCGGGACCCAGCCCGTATCGATATCCGTGGTGAGGTAACCGTGGGTATGGATGTGATGATCGATGTGAATGTAATTTTCGAAGGCAAGGTGGTACTGGGCAATAACGTCACCATTGGTGCCGGCGCCATTCTTAAAGACTGTACCATCGCCGATAACGCCGAAATTAAACCTTACACCATAGTGGAAAGTGCCACTTTGGCGCAGGACGCCAGTGCCGGTCCATTTGCCCGTTTACGTCCTGGTGCTGAGCTTAAAAAAGACGCTCATATCGGTAACTTTGTCGAGATGAAAAAGGCGGTGCTGGGCGAAGGCTCCAAGGCCGGTCACCTGGCGTATCTGGGCGATGCGCAGATCGGTAAGGGAGTGAATATCGGTGCCGGTACCATTACCTGTAACTATGATGGTGCCAACAAGCATCTGACAATAATCGAAGATGATGTCTTTGTGGGCAGTGATACTCAGCTGGTTGCCCCCGTGACCATCGGCAAGGGGGCAACCCTGGGGGCTGGCTCTACCATTACCCGCGATGTCGGTGCTGATGAACTGGTGATCACCCGGGTAAAACAACGCCATTTGCCAGGTTGGCAACGCCCGGTGAAAAAATCAAAATAACGAGACATTAATTGATAAAGCGGCCTGAGGGCCGCTTTTTTGTACCTGAACCTCAGCTGATTGGCATGCATTTAAAGTGATCTTGATCACTAATTTGTGACTTATTGATTAAAAGCAATTTAAATGCAAATCATTCTCAATTATATTGCGTGCAACTTCCACATTCAGACCATTCAGGGGTAGGAAATGGCTTTCAGGTTGTCCTGTATCGGACTTGCGGTGATCTCTTCAATCTCAGCCAATGCGGTATTTGCCGATGATGCTGTCAGCGCAGACAGTATCGAACGCATCAGTGTCATGGGGTATACCTTCAACGACTATAAAGTCAGTAATGCCACCGGCGCCATGCGGGGTGATATTGATTTGTTGGATACCCCTCAGTCAGTCACTGTCATTCCCGACTTTGTTACTGATGAACAGCTGGCCCGCAATCTGGCCGAAGTGCTGAGCAATGACTCTTCTGTCACTGCCGGCAGTGAGAAGTGGAATCGTCAGCAGTTTTCGATCCGGGGATTTGCACTGGATTCCGGCAATGGTTTCCTGGTGAATGGTCATCAGCACTGGTCTCACTACGTACAGCCTATTGAAACCCTTGAGCAGGTTGAAGTACTGAAGGGGCCTTCTTCCATGCTTTATGGTCAGTCCGGCCCGGGTGGTTTGGTTAATATGGTAACCAAAAAGCCTACATATGACTCTTTGTTTACTCTGGGATTAGATACCGATGAATACGGCTCTACCCGTTTCCAGATGGATGCCGGTGGTGCAGTTAATGATGCCGGTACCGTTCGTTACCGTACCATGCTGGTAAAACAGGATACTACCTACTGGACCGAGTATCACAACGGTGACAACAAAGAGCGCGACCGCCTGCTGACCTTCCTGGCGCTGGATATCGATTTAACTGACGATATGACTTTGTCGCTCAAATATGACAACACTGCCGACAATGCCGGTCTGGACTCAGGTGCCTGGTTATATAAGTCTGCCGACAAACGCGGTCAGCTGATTGGCGATAACAACAAGATCTGGGAACTGCCCTGGGCCTTTATCGACATTAACGTGCAAAACATAGGCGCTGACTTGCAGTGGCATATCAATGACAACTGGAAGATGAAAACTGGTTACAACCAGCAGATGTATGAGCGTCAGCGTTTTGGTTCATCACCAACCTATACTGAAACGCCTTACGAAACGGGATATAAAGTCAGGCCGTTCGATCGCCATGATGACTGGCAATACAAAACCGCTTACATGGATTTCATCGGTAATTTCAGCACAGTTAGCCTGGATCACCAATTCCTGATTGGCGGTAATTTCCTGGACTATTACTACCAGCAACAGGCCGAGTATGGTCAGTGGACCACGGTAATGCCGGGGCAGGTGATTGACCCGAATGTTAACTATCACAATGTGGCGCCCAAGCCTGCGTCTGAATATCACCACTATGGATTCTATATCCAGGATCTGGTGTCTTTGACTGAGAACTGGAAAGCATTGGCTGGTGTACGCTATGACGAACAAAAGAAAGAGGGGAATGGAAATAATGCCTATGCATTGTCACCCAAGTTTGGCGTGATCTATGAACCAACTGATTACGGCAGTATCTATGTGAACTACTCTAAAAGCTTTATGCCTCAGGGGGCGGTGAACAATATTGAAGACGCTAACCATAAGATGAATTTGAAGCCTGAGTACGGCACTCAGTATGAGATAGGTACCAAGTGGGAGCTGTTTGATGGCGGTCTGCTGATGACTGCGGCGCTGTTCGACATTACGGTTGAAAATCGTGTAATTACGCAAGATTTAGCTAACCCTGTCGGTGACGTTAATAAGATCACTACTCAGGATGGCGAGCAAAACCATAAAGGTTTTGAAATGGGGGCTCAGGGGCAACTGACTGACTCAGTATTTATTACCGGTTCGATGATGTATCTGGATGCCAAATATGAACATGATCCGGAGCTGGATGGTTTGACGCCCATCGATGCACCCAAGTGGTCTGCCAATATCTGGACCCGTTATGAAGTTACAGAGCAGTTGGCGCTGAACCTGGGCGCTCAATATGTGGGTGAGCGTTATGCCTCTGCTGATGCGACTCTGGGCAATGCTATTGTCAAAGATGCCTTTATCCGTGTAGACATGGGGGCCGCTTACACCTGGGATTTGCAGGGTACTGAAATGAACCTGCGCCTTAACGTGAAAAACCTGTTCGACACTGACTATATTGACGGCGGCAGCTATAAAGAAGTCACTATAGGCCAGGGACGTAATATCAGTCTGGCACTGGAAGCCAAGTTCTGATGTTGGTCAATTGATGTGCCAGGATATCAAAAAGCAGCTCTCGAGCTGCTTTTTGAGTATGACTGCCAATGCTTTTATTGGAGCGGCTTAGAAATAGTAATTGATGCCAAATGTAAATCCGTCGATGGTTCCGCCATCCTTGTCCAGATAATTGGTGTATTCGAGCTGCAGACTTACATTTTTATTGATGTTGTAACCAATCCCTGCCCCGTAAGAGAAGTCAGACTCCGAACCAGATACAGAATCATCCAGCAATGATGCGGTCAATTCACCCTCGGTGAAGCCAGCCAGGACATATGGATAAAAATCACCGGCTGGAATGCCTAACTTGAGGTATCCGCCATAATAGGTGTCCAGCTCGAATGTTACACCGCGCAAGCTGTCATCACCCACACCGATACCTGCCCGCGCCTCAATCGCAGCATACTCATTGAACCTGTATCCGCCAGTCACACTGATAGCACCAAGGGATAAATCTTTTTCCAACCCCTGTTGTGAGTAGTCCAGTGCTGAATAACTACCACCAATATATCCACTGGCGACAGCAAAAGGTGACGTAACTGCAATAGCAGTAGCGATAAGCGCGTTTTTCATAGTGCCTTCCTTGATAATTATTATTAAAACGACTCACCAACAGAGTCGTGTGGAACCATATCAATTTCAAAGCGAAACTAACGCGAACTTGTTAGCAGAATTGGTGTTATTGGTTACGCGGTCTGTGTGTTGATATCCAGGGGTATGTTTAGACGGTGTCCACAAGACTGGCATTCCTATTTCATTTCTATATAATTTGCTTTCGAAACGAAACTTGTGCGAAAGTTAGATGACCAAACGCAATACTCAACAACGTCGCCATGCCATTCTTAACCTGCTGAATGTACAGGGAGAAGTCAGTGTCGATGAACTGGTTGCCAAACTTGAAACTTCTGCGGTGACTATCCGTAAAGATTTGACTGCATTGGAGAAGAATGGACTGTTATTCCGTCGTCATGGCGGCGCCATTCCGGTTCCCCAGGACATCAGTCAGGGCGGATATCGTAAACAGTCTCCCAATAAGCAGAGTATTGCGGCTGCGGCGGCCAGACTGATTAGCGATCATAACCGCATTATTATCGACTCCGGCAGCACCACTATAGGTTTGATCCCTCATCTGAGTGATAAGCGGGGCCTATTGGTGATGACCAATTCGCTGCATCTGGCCAATGCCATTCAGGATTTGGAAAACGAGCCGACACTGTTGATGACAGGTGGTACCTGGGACCCGCACTCAGAGTCATTTCAGGGCAGAGTGGCCGAGCAGGTATTAAGAGCTTACAACTTCGATCAGTTGTTTATCGGTGCTGATGGGCTGGATTTGCAGCGTGGTACCACCACTTTCAATGAACTTACCGGTCTTAGTCAGGTGATGGCCGAAGTCTCCCGGGAAGTGGTAGTGATGCTGGAGTCCCAGAAGCTCGGGCGCATTATCCCCAATCTGGAACTGCCCTGGAGCAAGGTCAACTACCTTGTGACCGATGACAGAATTCCGGTTGAGGCCGCTGCGACCATTCGTGCTCAGGGTGTGGATGTGATCATCGCTCCCTACGCAGACTGAAAAATCAATTTGGGGATTGGGTAAGAACCGGATCCCGATGGCATTGCCATCAAATAGATTAAATATTTGAACAGGAAATGGATTATGTGTGGAATTGTTGGCGCTGTGGCGCAGCGTGATGTGGCTGAAATCCTGCTGGAAGGTTTGAAGCGACTGGAATACCGTGGTTACGACTCTGCCGGTGTGACCATTATTCATGAGGGGGAGCTCAAGCGTACCCGTCGTCTGGGTAAGGTACAGGAACTGGCTGTCGCGCTGGAACAGTCGCCGCTGCCGGGTGGAACCGGTATCGCCCACACCCGTTGGGCCACCCATGGCGAGCCCAGTGAGCGCAATGCCCATCCACATGTATCCGGTGGGGATATTGCCGTGGTCCACAATGGCATTATTGAAAATCACGCCAAATTGCGTGAGCAGCTGGTTGCGATGGGCTATGAATTCGCATCCGACACTGATACCGAAGTTATATGCCACCTGGTACACCACGAGCTGAAAACGGCAGGCACTTTGCTGGCAGCCGTTCAGGCTACCGTTAAGCAGCTGGAAGGTGCCTATGGCACAGTCGTCATCGATCGCCGTGACCCAGACCGTCTGGTTGTTGCCCGCAGTGGTAGCCCGCTGGTGATTGGTTATGGTCTGGGTGAGCACTTCGTGGCGTCAGATCAACTGGCACTGCTGCCGGTAACCCGTACCTTTGCTTATCTGGAAGAAGGTGATGTGGCCGAGGTGACCCGTCGCGAAGTAAATATCTTCGATATCGATGGCAATCCTGTGGTTCGTGAGAAGAAAGAGTCTGAAATCACCCATGATGCCGGCGACAAGGGTGAATACCGCCACTATATGCTGAAAGAGATCTACGAGCAGCCAATGGCGCTGGCCCGTACTCTGGAAGGTCGCATCGCTAACCAACAGGTGTTGGATACTGCCTTTGGCGACAATGCTGCAGAGTTCCTGAAAGATATCAAGCATGTGCAGATTATTGCCTGTGGTACCAGTTATCACGCCGGTATGGCTGCCCGTTACTGGCTGGAAGAGTGGGCCGGTGTGTCCTGTAACGTGGAGATTGCCTCCGAGTTCCGTTACCGCAAATCCCATCTGTTCCCGGGCAGCCTGCTGGTGACTATTTCCCAGTCCGGTGAAACCGCTGATACCCTGGCTGCGCTGCGTCTGGCCAAGGATATGGGCTACACGTCTACCCTGACTATCTGTAATGCGCCTGGTTCCTCTCTGGTGCGTGAGTCTGATATGGCGTACATGATGAAAGCCGGTGCCGAGATCGGTGTGGCCTCGACCAAAGCCTTTACCGTACAGCTGGCAGGCCTCTTGATGCTGACTGCTGTACTGGGCCGGTACAACAGCATGAGCGATGAGATGCAAAAAGCCATTTCTCAGTCACTGCAGTCAATGCCCGCCAAGGTAGAGCAGGCACTGGGGTTGGATGATGCTATTGCCGCTTTGGCTGAAGATTTTGCCGACAAACATCATGCGCTGTTCCTGGGCCGTGGCGATCAATACCCGATTGCCATGGAAGGTGCGCTGAAGCTGAAAGAGATCTCTTATATCCACGCTGAAGCTTATGCTTCCGGTGAGTTGAAGCATGGTCCGCTGGCGCTGATTGATGCCGATATGCCGGTCATTGTAGTTGCTCCCAACAACGAACTGCTGGAAAAACTCAAATCTAACGTCGAAGAAGTGCGTGCCCGCGGCGGATTGATGTATGTATTTGCGGACGTCGATGCTGAATTTGAATCGGACGACACCATGAAAGTGATCCCGGTGCCGCATTGTGATGAGTTTATGGCACCACTCATCTATACCATCCCGCTGCAGCTGCTGTCTTACCATGTGGCACTGATCAAAGGTACTGATGTAGACCAGCCTCGTAACCTCGCCAAATCAGTGACTGTGGAATAAGCTGTCAGAGACTGACATAAAGAAAGGCCGCCGTCATATCATGTGACGGCGGCCTTGTTGTATCTGTGACTCTGCACTGCTGGACTCAGCAGTAGTATCGTTCAGATTACTGCTGCGCAGCCTGATACTCAGCGATCAACTTTTGCCATTGGGGATATTGAACCAGTTCGTCTCCCCACGGTGCCATGACCTGCGCCATATCAGGAGATTGTCCACGATGCAGTTGATACAGGTAGGCAAAGGCTGAGGCTCGATAGTTAGCCAGACAGTGCAGCAGAATGTCCTTGTTGCTATTGGCATCCATTATCTGGAAAAAAGCCCGCAAATCAGCCTGAGTAGGGTTTTGCCAATCCACCGGAATATAGACATATTCCATCCCGGCTTGGTTAACCAGCTCAGCTTCATTTTGGTATTCAGTATTGCTGCTGTCCGGCATCAGATTGATCACCATATCAACGCCTGCGTCGCTTAACTGTTTAAATTGCGAGGCAGATGGCAGACCGGCGGTAACCAGTTGCGGAGAGTTGGCCTGAAACGCCTTAATCTGCGCCAACTCAGGGAGCTGGCTTATATCCGCCAGTGCGAAGGGAGAACATAACATCAGCATGGCAAAGGTGAGTTTTTTCATGGAAGGACTCTGTGAGTGAATGACATGCTGTAAGATAGGTAACCCTACCCTGAGTTCAATTGAGTGAGCGGAATTTCAGCCCTGCTCACATTTCGCTGAGTCCTATGATGCTTTATACCGCAATGAGTTGCGTAGCCTTACGTTGCTCGACTTTTTTCCAGACCTTTTCATGAAAGTAAAAGGCTACGGTATTGATGGCGGGTTCAATCAGGGCGATGGCACTGCCGATAACAATACTGCCTGTCAGTGCGTAGGTGACGCTGAATGCCACAGTAAAATGCAAAATTGCGAAAGTCATTGTCTTCAACATGGTGCCATCCTCGTTAATTTGATTTGCAAATGATAATCAATGTCATTTAACTAAGCTAACAGGATTTTGCAATAGCGGTAATCGGCAAATCGCCAATATGTGGTTTGCTGGTGGGGAAAAGAAAACCGCCCTGTCACCTGGCTGGGTACAGAGCGGTCTTTTGGACGTGGGATGTCATTCCTGTTGGCTTGAGCTCAGTAATGCCATGGGAATCTGGAGAAATCCTGATCCCGCTTTTCCAGGAAGGCGTCACGGCCTTCCTGTGCTTCATCCGTACCATAGGCCAGACGAGTCGCTTCACCGGCAAACAGTTGCTGACCTACCAGACCATCATCCGGCAGGTTGAAGCCATATTTCAGCATGCGCATCGCTGTGGGGGATTTGGAGTTTATCTCTTTGGCCCAGCGCAGTGCTTCGACTTCCAGCTCTGCATGAGGCACTGATTTGTTTACCATGCCCATATCGAAGGCTTCATCGGCACTGTAATTGAAACCACAGAAGAAGATTTCCCGGGCGCGCTTCTGACCTATCATCTTGGCCAGATAAGCACTGCCATAGCCAGAGTCGAAGCTGGCAACATCCGGATCAGTCTGCTTAAAGATGGCGTGCTCTTTAGAGGCCAGAGTCAGATCGCACACTACGTGCAGGCTGTGACCGCCACCGACAGCCCAGCCTGGGACCACGGCAATAACCACTTTGGGCATAAAGCGGATAAGACGCTGAACTTCGAGAATATGCAGACGCCCCATCCTGGCGATATCGGCAGTACCGGCTTCTGCTCCTTCATACTTGTAGCCGTCTTTACCACGGATACGCTGATCGCCACCGGACGAGAAAGACCATTGGCCTTTGGCGGACGGACCATTGCCTGTCAGCAGCACACAACCTACATCTGACCACTGACGGGCGTGATCCAGGGCGATATACAATTCATCTACTGTTTTGGGGCGGAACGCATTCAGGCAATCCGGACGGTCGATGGCGATGCGCACCGTGCCCTGATCTTTGGCTCTGTGGTAAGTGATATCTTCAAAGTTGAATCCAGGAACCTGTTCCCACAGGGATGGGTCGAATATATCGGAAACCTGGTGGCCGGTGGCCTGGGAAGCTTGCTCAGTCATGGTTTGCCTAGCCTTGCATTATGATAATCGTCAAAGGCTAGGCTTAATTGCCGGCAGGGTCAATTGTCTGAACGCAAAGCTTTGCTGTGAATGGCAAATGCCTGGTATAGCTTTTGTTCAGTCAGGCAATAAATCACATAAGGCGCGGGTATTCTCTCTGCTGAAAACCGGATGAGACGGGACAGACTCTGTGCAGAAATTGTCTTTAAAGTCCGAGATTGTCTCCCGGCTACTGGTGATTAACTCCAATTCGGCCTGCTCTGCCTTGTTCATACGTTTACGAAAATTAGCCCGAATATCGCCAAGTTGGTTATCCACCCGGGTAATTTGGGTGCTGGTCATGTTCTTTACCTTATTCTCAAACGCCTGATACTGGGTTTGTGCTTCAGTTTTCTGCTCATTGAAAATATCGGTGTTGTTATAGAGATAATAAATCCCACCGGCGAGAATCCCCAATATTAGCCATCCCTTCATAATTTGATCCAATCAGGTGAACTCTGTTTACATTGATGGCTATAATAAGACAGTTTTTGAACATTATTAAAGTGGTTAAGGCTGTCATTTATGAGTGCAGACCCAGAGAATAAAATCCCACCCAAGGCTCAGCGGATTAAAATCCACCAACCAGACGCGGGCAAGGCAGACAGATTCAATCCCAGCAACAGTATTTATGTAAGATCGGTAGAGGGATACTGGACGACTTTGCGCCGGCGTATGGGGTGGGTCGCGATGTTATTTTTCCTGCTGTTGCCCTGGCTTCCCTGGGGAGATAGACAGGCTGTATGGTTTAATCTCTCAGAGCAGAAATTCCATATATTTGGACTGACAATCTGGCCGCAGGATCTCACTTTGTTGGCTGTGGTATTCATGATTGCAGCTTTCGCACTGTTTTTTGTCACCACCTACTTGGGACGTGTCTGGTGTGGTTATACCTGTCCTCAAACCGTCTGGACTTTTATCTTTATCTGGGTAGAGGAAAAACTGGAAGGAGCCCGCAATAAACGCATCAAGCTGGACCAGTCTCCCTGGGACTTCAACAAAATCTGGCGTAAAACAGCCAAACATCTGATTTGGCTTGTCATTGCCTGGGTCACTTCAATGACCTTTGTGTCCTATTTTGTACCTACTGCAGAATTGTACCGGGAGTTCTTCACCCTGAATGCCAGCGGTGGGGTGTATTTCTGGGTATGTTTCTTTACCTTGGCGACCTATGGCAATGCGGGCTGGATGCGGGAAATTATGTGTGTTCACATGTGCCCCTATGCCAGATTCCAGTCTGCCATGTTTGACCGTAACACTTATATAGTGGGGTACGATGCCAAACGTGGTGAAACCCGTGGGCCCCGCTCCCGTAAAGCCGATCCTAAAGAAATGGGATTGGGCGATTGCATCGATTGTGATTTGTGTGTGCAGGTATGCCCAACAGGAATCGACATTCGTAATGGTCTGCAATACGAATGTATTAACTGCGGCGCCTGTATTGATGCCTGTGATCAGACCATGGACCGCATGGGTTATGCCAAGGGGCTTATCAGCTATACCACTGAGAATAAGCTGGATGGTAAACAGGAAAAAGTTATGCGCCCCAAGCTGGTGGGCTATGGTGTGGTTTTGACGACCATGATACTGGTGCTCATCTATGCTATTTCCGCGGTATCTCCTCTAAGGATTGATGTTATTCGTGATCGAAACCAGCTGTATCGTGAAAATATCGATGGTTTTATCGAGAACACCTTCACGCTGAAGATCCTCAATAAGACAGAGCTGCCACATGAATATCGGTTATCGGTAGCGGGCTTGAGTGATTATCAGTGGATTGGTCCTGAAACGGTCACTATTGCCGGAGGTGAAGTTTATACCTTGCCAATCAGCATTGCGGTTGATCCCTATTATCTGAAGCGCCCAATTACGGATATCGAGATTATTGTTAAATCTGATTCCGGAGATCAGCCTATAGAAGTATCTCAGGAATCCCGCTTCTTCAGCCGATAATTGTCTTTCAACAATATATCCAATCAATAAAAAGGGGCTAAAAGCCCCTTTTTTCATCGATTGGTGCGTTTTTTATTCGAACGTTCGGTTTTTCTATGAATTTCTCAAATTCCCTCTTGCG
>NZ_JBOZWP010000028.1:0-71887 GCF_050865035.1 Shewanella sp. GXUN23E
GTCAGCGTAGAAGCCTGGCAGCGAGTGTTCGGAGATCATACGGCCCATAAGAGTCATATGTTTCCAGCCCTGGCCCTGGACCCACACCATGTTGCCATCATCGGTCACGTTCATCCCCATGGCATACCCCGCCTTTTCATAAGACTTGGAGTCATGGGTTTTTTTGGCGTCCATATACCAGCGGACATCACCGGCGGTATCCAGAATATAGAAGCCTGGTACACCATCCCATGAAAACGCACCATGAGCCTCAGGAGTGTTATGGGTCAGTTGCGCTACCTTGCCGTCAGCCCCGGTCCAGTTGATGAAATACAGGCGGTCTTCAAAACCCTTATCAACTTTTTTAACGTTAATAACAGGGTGCTTAGCCCACTGATTGGCACCAAACACATTGACCACATCCGGCGTTAACATGCTGTAGGTATGAGACTTGGTCTTACCACCCTCTTTAAAGGTGACAGTGAATTCGTTCATATGGTCTGGGTACAGACCAAAAATAGGCACACCGCCCTCATCCTTGATACGGTTGTCAGCGACTTCATAATCCAGCTTGGCACCGCCTTTTTTGGGCTTGATGCTGACTTTAACATCGCTGATTTCTTGACTGGCAGACTTTAGGGTCACTACCGCAGTGAGAGGAGCGTTGTCATACGGGTCATGAATAATATAACCCAAGGGTTGGTTAGGAAGATTTTTCGGTTTCATGCCTTCCAAAGAGGCACTGGCATGCCCGGCCAATAAAACGGTAGAGACAGTAGTTGCAATCAATAACTTTTTAAACATCAACAATTCCTTCTGATTATATTTAGGAGGTATAAACAAACGCATTTACAATATATAAAGAAAACCAGCTATATAATCATGACGCAGTGGCTATATCATGATGTCAAGCAAACCTAAAATGCATAGCTTGCACTTAGAGTAAGATATTCACCGTCTTTACCATAACCAGCGAAATTGTGTCGGCTCGTACCGCTAATGCCGACATTGAAGTTTTTGGTAATAGCAGCTTTCATACCCAGCTGTATGTCATAGGCGTAATCATCTACAGAAAAAGACTCTTTAACATACTCATCATCATAGTTTCCATTATACGTAGCTTTCAACTCCGCTATTAAAGGAATGCCAACCATGAATACGCGTCTAATATCAATACCAGCTGACCAACCATTAAAATCACTAAATTCAGCTTTATGCCCGGTATTTTTTTCATATGGGGTAAAAGCCAGCAGATTAAAGTAGCTCACACCCAAACGCGGGCGGATAGAGAATCCAGCATAATTTAAGTCATAAGACAACCCGGCAAACATCTCATTCTCGACTATGACTCTATTAGCGACGGTAAAGTTTTGTACCCATAAATTCAATCCCTGCCCATCCTCTCCAACCAAATTATAATTAACATCGAATATAGTTCTGACTGTCGAGAATGGTTCACAACCTACTGGGTGATCTTTATTTCCATTACCACTGATAGTGTAATCATCAAGATGTAGGATAGCAGCGAAATCTCCCCAATCAGCATGAGTTAGATTTACCATTGAAGCCCAACCTCTATCGTACTTACCACCATTAGTCTCTGAAGTGGAATTACTGTGAAAATCGTAATGTACGCCGAATATCGTTTTATTTGAGACTACTTCTGCTTCTGCGCTAGCTACCCCCGTCAATCCTAATGATGACAACAACACAGCTAACGTTATCTTATTAAATTTCATCATCAACCCCATAGTATTTGTTGGCCTATATCCGTTTGGCAGGTTGATATTATTTACAATTTGAAATGATTTTAGTGAATACAGTCCACTTTAATGTGTAAAATTAATACTACTTGAAATGCGAGACTCAAAATCATACTCACAAAGAGTAATTTTACTATTGTGTTTACGCGACTGCCTCACATCCTTACAAATTATAAGGATTGCACTATCATCTAACAGATTTATTCAACCTATATCTAGTCTCACAATAGTAAGTTTTTTATTACGTCAACAATCACTAAAACACCGCTAGATAAGCCATTCGTCTCGTTTTCAACAATAATAAGCCCTGGTTGAATTAAATATTGACCTGTTGCACAAATTTCAAATACCTGATTGCAATAAACTCAAATTCGAATTCAATCAGATGGAGATATTTATGATGAAAAGGACAGTACTAGCAACTACCTTAATGTTAACAATGGGCACAGCAATCGCAGCCGGTTTCCCATCGGCACCACCGGCGGGCAATGCAATACTTGGTGCAATGCAGGTTGACCCTTATGGTCACTCGCCTTTGACTGCTCTGCTCGATCTAAATAGTAAAAGGCCTACAGATGTTCAGGTTACTGTCCATGGAAAAGGAAAGCAGGGTATTGATATTATCTATAATGTCGGTCAAGCGACTTTAAATACACATGATGGTATTCCTGTTTTCGGCTTGTATGCTGATCACGACAACAGTGTTACCGTTTCATTCACGCTGAACGGCAAGAAATACAAAGAAAACTATAGTGTTTTAACATCACCTATCACTAATAAATACCTGGACAATCGAGACAAATTTGCTATTCCAAAAGCTCAAGCGAAAATAGTCGCAAAAGGATTTGAAGACCGCCTATATTTGGTCAATACACATACCCATACGACTCAGGGTTCCGATCTGGGTTGGATGGCCGCGAAAAATAAAACTGATAATGGTTGGGGCGCTCCGCCAAGCGGAGGCTCCTTACCATTCGAAGCCGCTCCTCAAACCTATGTAGTCGACACCCAAGGAGAAATTCGTTGGTGGCTGGATCCTGACGCAGTATACGACGCGAAAGCAATTGATGTATCCAAGCGCGGCTATTTGATGGGATTCCATGACAATGGCAAGGGTGGGATCACCTTTGTGCAGGGCCAGCGCTACGGTACCTTTAATCTATTGGGGCAGTTCGACGCAAAACGCCTTCCCCGAGGCTACATTGATGCATCTCATGAACATAATCTAATGCCAAACGGTCACTCATTAATCCGGGCTGCAAAAGCAAACTATATCAATCAGGAAGGCGACAAAGTTCACACAGTTCGCGACCATATTTTGCAGATCGATGAAAAAGGCAACCTGATAGACGTTTGGAATCTTGGTGAAATTCTTGACCCCTACAGAGATTCCTTGCTCAAAGCCCTGGATATTGGTGCGGTTTGCGTAAACGTTGACCTGGAATCTCAGGGGCAAACAGCAACAATCGACAAGAACGAGCCATATGGTGATATTCCAGGTGTAGTGTCGGGCCGCAACTGGGCACACGTCAACTCTATCGAATACGATCCGAAAGATGATTCTATCATCCTGTCTTTCCGCCATCAGGGGGTCGCCAAAGTGACCCGCGATAAGAAAGTGAAATGGATTCTCGCTCCATCAGAAGGTTGGAACAGCGAACTATCCCATAAGCTACTTAAGCCGGTAGATTCAAAAGGTAAGCCTATAAAGTGCACGGAAAAAGGAGTATGCGAAGGCAACTTTGACTTTACTTACACCCAACATACTGCATGGCTGAATGATAAAAATGGCAGGCTAACTGTCTTAGATAATGGAGATGGCCGCGGTTACGAGCAGCCTGCACTGCCTACTGACAAATATACTCGCTATGTTGAATACAAAATCGATGAAAACAAAATGACCGTAGAACAAACCTGGGAATACGGCAAAGAGCGAGGTTATGAATGGTTCTCTCCGATCACGTCCAACGTAGAGTATCGTACAGACCGTGACACAATGTTTGGCTTTGGAGGCTCTACAAGTCTTTATGAACGTGGCAAGCCAACAATTGGCCGTATCAATGAAATTGACTACCAATCTAAACAAGTAAAGGTAGAAATTGATGTATTATCGACCAAACCAAACAGTACCCACTACCGTTCAATCATTGTAGAACCCAATAGTTTGTTCGGGTTTTAAATAACGATACTAAGGTTATGTAATTTATATTATTCAAATCTGATCTATGTCCAAAAAAATTCACTAGGTCAGATTTGAATCAACTTGTGCAACCGTTAAATTACCAATTTCAAATATAACTTAATGATAAGGACGACTTGAGGAATACATCACGGTCGCGTTGTTGCCTAAATCAGCGGAACCTTTTTAGTACTCCATGATCTTGCAGTAATATTACCTTCCCTCATTGCTATCTTCAGTCAACGCCATTCCCAAGAGGCACCATAATGGTCTGGATTTTCTACTCATATTTGGTCTGCACTGTTTATTACTTACCCGACCAAATGCCATCCCCCTGGAATGAGAGCCTGTTCTTTCCAATCAACACCGGTCTGCAATTATTACAGTTCAAAGCTCAGATAAATACATCCACTAGTTCATGTGACGAATCGCTCAAATAATTCGCCCTCCCAAAATCAACAGCAATGCAAAAGTGGTCATATATTAGCCTGTTTGCTTCTATCCCTCAACCAAACATTATCCTCTCACCCCGTATCCATTTTATCACGTGGATACTAGTCAATACATCAAACTAACTCATTTTCTGTTCGATACATCTATTTTTAAAAGAATTCATACAGTTCCACTTTTAAACTTTAGTCGCCATCACCATTTATATTATGATTTCAAATATTCAATTTTCATATTATTAATATCTTCAACTCTCACAATTCACCTCTACAAAACCACATGAAAACAAAATAGATAGCATATTGTAAGCTAAATTTAGGATATTATTATGTATAATAATAAGGACGGAATTCACAATTTTTACAAATGCAAATGGAAATAAAAATTTTATGACTGCATGATAATTAAAAATAAATGGAGGTTGCATATGACGAGAAGAACAATTAGTCGGGAAGAACGTAATCGCATTATAATAGAAAATGCTAAAAGCCTTATCAGGAACCAAGGTATTGTATCATTCAAGTTTTCAGATTTAGGGAGAATTTCAAACTGCTCAAATAGCACTGTTTATGACCTGTTTAACTGCAAAGAGGACGTGATAGTGACTATCTTCAACAATAATTTATCTCGTATGTATGACTTCAACTGTGCCTTAATGAAGTATCAGAAAGCATCACCTAAACAGAAATTGTATACTATACAATTACAAGAATTATTTAGCATAAGCTCCACACATAATGCCGATTCAATTTGTAATTTCTTTGGTGTCAGTCAATTCGTATCTGACCATGCGGATCCTTACCTCACTTCAGAAACTTTCAGGCTATTAAAAAGGCTGCGTAGTCAGAGGGAAAGCATTCTTAGAGAGGCCATCATCTCAGGTGACTTGCAGATGACAGAAGAAGATATTGAGAGTAGTGATTTTGAACTGCTGTCTATGTTGAGTTATCGAGGAATGGTGGCACTCTGCATGAATAAGTTCAGCAATGAGTTATCTCTGGATATTACCGAGGAAAAGATGCACAAGATAACTTCTAATAATATCGAAATGTTACCTTGGATAAGTAATGAAGTACCCAGTTTAGAACTGATTAAGGAAATATTTGAAGATCTTAATTGTGGACCTATAGAATCTTAAAATGAAAACATAGGACAACTAACACAAATGCTAGTTGTCCTATGTTTTTCAAATTAATGATAAATAGATAGTGTTAACTAACTCAACTACACTCACTACATTTACTTCTTTTTTGTCGCCATCAACTTTGGTCAAAGAAACATCTGGCTCAATATCGAATTGTTCAGCATCTTCTCTTGAAATATATTGTGGGACATCCAAATGATAAATATCTCCTGATTCTACATCAAAGCTGACGAATGCAGGTTTTGAACGATACCATGAGACTGAATCAGAATATTCATCACCGAATATTTCGGCATACCTGATCTGAATTATATTTTTACCAGGTCTCAGTTGAACAGCATCAACCTTATCTGCTCTTACACCATTAACAGCCAATATTTCAATGTCATCGCTATACGTTAAAGTTCCGGCGTGAGCATAAGAACTAAGAAGTACCACCAACCCTGCTATTAATTTTCTCATGAAAGTATACCTCACCATTATTGTAATTTAGGAAGAACAACATCCTTGTCGTATCTTCCCATTGGAAAGATAGGGAGCAATAATACCTTTCCAGTTTGTGCATCTCTGCCTGCACGGATATAAAAGTACCATCCTTAGCAATTTTTACAGTGATACCACTCAAGCAATACTGGTAGTAAAGAGTTTATTTAAAAGTAGCGTTTGTATTGGAGTAGTGGGCTCTTACACTAACAACATGTATGCCTGCATCCGGGATTTGACATGATTAATGAAAGGTTTGTGAAGGTTCAAAAAAAATCCCTATCTAAAATCTTGATAGGGATTTGTGTACGTCATTCATATCTTGTCTGGCAGGAACAAATCGCCAATCTTTCACCTCACCTTGTCTTTCAACCCGATATTATCCATCCAGCTGTCGAAATCGACCATGTTGGCGGGCAGGATCACCCGGTTGGAGTCTTTGGACAAGCCATCGAGTTGCTTGAGGTACTGCTCGGCGAGCTGCATCCGCAGGGCGTTTTGTCCGCCTGGGGCGGAGATCACTTCGGCCAGGGCTTCGATAGACTCAGAAGTGGCCTTGGCGATCGCTAAAATCTCCTCGGCGCGGCCTTCGGCTTCGTTGATGCGCTTTTGCATCTCACCTTCGGAGAGGTTGATCATCTCCGCCTTGATACCTTCTGAGCGGTTGATTTTACTTTGCTTGTCACCTTCACTTTTGGCCAGCAGGGCGCGGCGTTCACGCTCGGCATTGACCTGCATTTCCATGGCGTTTTTCACGGTTTCCGGCGGCGTGATGTTTTTGATCTCATATCTGTGTACCCGAATGCCCCAGGTAGCACCGGCGTGATCCAGTACCTCCACCACCTTGGCGCTGATGATGTCGCGCTCTTCAAAAGTGCGATCCAGCTCCAGGGTGCCAATCACCGAGCGGGTGGTGGTTTGTGCCAATTGAATGGCGGCATAGCGGTAGTCGGTCACGCCATAGCTGGCCTTGACCGGGTCGACCACAGAGATATAAATCACCCCGTCTACTTCCACGTTGACTTCATCGCTGGAGAAACACTCCTGCGGCGGCACATCTATGGTTTCCTCTTTGAGATCATGTACGTAAGCGACTTTATCGACGAAGGGCACCAGCGCATGAAAGCCCGCATCCAGGGTACTGTGATATTTACCCAAACGCTCCACCACATAGGCAGACTTGGTTGGAACCAGGCGGATGGACTGCAGCAACTTGATGACAAACACTGCGAAGATCAATCCCCAGATCGCCATCACAATCAGATCTTTATCCACTCCTGCAATCATTGCTGACCTCCTTTTGCTGCTCTGGTGACTTCACCCATTCCGGCAAAAAATCCTTCCAGTTTTGCCAGCTCAGCCGGCACCACAGACACATCAGCCTTTTCCAGCACTTTGCCGAGCTGATCGATAAACTGCTCTTTAAGCTGCATATTCATGGCATCCGTACCGCCTTTGGCCGCCAGCGCCTGCGCTACCATGGCCATGCCCTGAGCCTGCGCCCGGGCAACAATGGCAATCTCCTGGGCAGTCCCCTTGGCTTCGTTGATGCGCTTCTGCTTCTGGCCTTCGGAGATATTGATGGCCTCCTGCCGCTCCCCTTCGGAAAGGTTAATCATGGCTGCCTTCTCCGCGCTGGCCAGGGTGATCTCGGCACGCTTGCGACGCTCGGCTTCCATCTGCTTTTCCAGCGTGTGGATCACGTGATGAGAAGGCGTAATGTTCTTGATTTCATAGCGCAGCACCTTGATGCCCCATGGATCCGACGCTTTATCGATTTCCCGTACTATGGATTCGTTGAGTTTTTCCCGCTCAGAGAAGGTTTCACTCAGGGTCAGCTTACCTATCTCGGAGCGCATGGTGGTCTGCGCCAGATTCACCGCGGCCATGCGATAGTCCTCAATACCATAGCTGGCCAGCTGGCCGTCCATCACCTTGAGGTACACCAGTCCATCCACGGCCAATTGAGTATTGTCTTTGGAGATACAGCTTTGCGGCGGCACATCCAGTACCTCTTCGCGGGTGTCGTGGCGGTAAGCCACCCGATCAACGAAGGGAATGAGGAAGTGGAAACCCGGCTGCAAGGTAGCGCGAAACTTCCCCAGCCGCTCCACTACCGCGACTTCGCGCATGGGCACAATCAGCAGCAGTTTGTAGATCAGAAACAGCACAACCAGCAGTGCCAGTGTCAGTTCAAACATAGTTAGCTTCCTTCTTATTTTGCCGACCACTAAAAGCAGAGATCAGTATTCCTCCGGCTTCAGTGGCTCCACCACCAAAGCAATGTTTTCACGACAAATCACTTTTACCGGCGTACCGGGATGGATCTCGCTGCCATCCCCCAGCGCCGGCCATTCGGTTCCCTGAAACTCCACCCGTCCCTGTTGCTGCCCCGGGCCTATGGTTTGTTTTACCAGCGCGGGCTTTTCAAACAGGTCGAGTTCTTCATCGGTATTGTCCACATGGACATCACCGCCGATCAGCTTTTGTGTCAGGCTGCGAAACGCCAGCATCAGGATGATGGAGGAGATGAACCACAGAGTCAGACTCTGGGCCAGACCGCTGACCAGACCAATAGCCGTAGCCGCAGCCACAATCAGACAGGCCGCGCCGAGCAGCACCACTATGCCGCCGGGAATGATCAGCTCTGCCAGCATAAGGATCACGCCGGCAAGCGCCCAAACAAAGATAGGATTGGATAATGTCATAGTTCCCCCAAACCAGACCGGGCTGCTGCCCAATGAATGCGAACCAGAGAGTGAACTTAGTGCAACGTTTGTTACTGACTATCCGTTCGCCAATGGACATAATATGTCACATAAATTTCCACCCGCCTATCAAAATTTAATCAGCAGCAAATTTGTTCATCTTGTGCGAGCAAAAAACAAAAGGCGCCATTGGCGCCTTTTGCAATTAACTAAACTGACCTGTTAATTCAGAAGCTTACGTGCAGCATCTACCACAATGGAGACAGCGGTGGTTTCCGTTTGCTTCATCGCCGCCTCATCCGGGATCTCCTGCTGAGTACGGTTGACGATAACACCGGCTACACAGGCTGCGCGCCAGCCATTGGTAGCACACATAGTAAACAGGGTGGCGGACTCCATTTCATAGTTGAGTACGCCCATGGCCTGCCACTCTTTCATGGAGCCGACAAACCTGCGGGTCACACGGCCACTGACGGTATCGTAACGCTCCTGTCCGGGATAGAAGGTATCTGAAGAAGCGGTCACCCCGATATGGGGCTCAATTCCCGCGTCACGGCAGGCAGCAACCATAGCCGTGGTGCACTCAAAATTGGCGACCGCCGGAAACTCCATGGGCGCAAAGTGCAGGCTGGCACCATCAAGGCGCACAGAAGCCTGAGTCACGATCACATCACCGACTTTAACCTGAGGCTGAATCGCCCCCGTGGTGCCCACCCGCAGGAAAGTAGTAATGCCCAGTTGCGCCAGTTCCTCTACGGCAATGGATGTCGAAGGACCGCCAATACCGGTTGAACAAATCACTACAGGCTTACCATCCAGATATCCCAGATAACTGGTGTACTCTCTGTGACTGGCCAAAAAGGTAGGGTTATCCATCAATTGCGCAATACGCTCAACCCGCTTGGGATCGCCCGGAACGATTGCCAATGTGGCGCCATCCAGCATGGCCCTGGTTAATCCGAGATGAAAAACGTCAGACATAATACTTGCCTCTGTGAAAACACTCAGTGTCCTGACTCTAGCGATTTCAGCATCGCCTAATTGTTATTCAGGTCACATTTTGTGGGATGGAATTAACCCGCAGCCTATCAGACTCAACCGCAGCGGCACAGGCCTTTGGCGCTGTTTAGCGCAAATAGCAGGCTAATACGACATAACACTCGCCACACTTTCACCGAGTATTTTGATCATGATCACGTAAATCAACAGGATGGAGGCGTAGGGTAAGAGACAAGAAAGCATTGCAACAATTGTTAAGGGGAAGAACAATGTTTCCAGAATACCGCGGTCTGATCACCGAACTGAAGAATAAAGACCATCACTTTCAGCACCTGTTCGACAAGCACAATGAACTCGATGAGAAAATAACTGAACTGGAAAAGCATCCTGCCGAATTTACTGAAGAATTACATACCATGAAGCAGGAAAAACTGGCACTGAAGGACGAGTTATTCCAAATTCTGCAGAAATACGACAAATAAGCGTTTCCGCAAACCCAAACGACATACGCAAAGGGCACCATCAGGTGCCCTTTTTTCATTATGGCTGCAGCGCACTGGTCAACGCTTCGGCGGAATCAAAGTACTGAATATCTGTGACTTTCAAGCCATCCAGCTTAATCAGTGCAGCCTTATCCTTCTCAGACGGCAGCGCCGCCGTCGCTTCACCTTCGCGATCCAGTGCGATGGCAAATGGCAGTTGCTGCAACTGTGGGATAGCCACGAATTTGGCAATCAGTCCAGGCATACGGCTGATATCGGCCACATACACCAGATCGCCGGGGATCTTATCGCCCATGGCTTCCAGACTGGCCTGAATGATCTCACCGCCCTTCATATCGCGGCTGAACAGCAAAATGGCCGTATCGGCATTGACCTGGCGCATCTGCTCATGTTGATCAGCAAGTTCAATGGCTGTGACGCTCTGTCCCTGAGTCAGGGTCGCAGCATTGGCCGCCATGGCACACATCATTCCCATGGCCAACAGTAATTTCTTCATCAATTCCGCCTCCCGGGCGTAGGTTATATTTGTCTGTCCCAGACCACTTTATTGCGGTTGGCTGAAGCCAAGCTTATCCAAAACCCCCGACAGGCTCATCTGCATTACCCGGTAAACGGATCTGACTCACATTTCATGCCGTTACCGACCAGATCAATCAACAGAGTTGCGGGTGCACTTACCTCAAATTATGGGTAGAGTGTGTCGGCAACTTGCGGTGTAAAAAGGATGAAATTATGGACCAGGCAGGACTGGATAAGGAATTGGCACAACTGCAACAGGTTTACCAGATGGTGACCGAATTTTTGGTGAACTACAGCTTTCAGATGGTCGGCGCCGCCATCATTTTTGTACTGGGTCTCTGGGTCGCCGCCAAAGCCGGCAACCTGGTCAAAAAGAAATTCGAAACCCACAGGATAGACCAAACCCTGGGCAACTTTGTCTCCAATCTGGTCAGGGTACTGATTATCATCATGGCCGGGATCATTGCTCTGGGTAAACTGGGGATCAGCATCACCCCCATGGTCGCCGCCATCGGTGCTGCCTCTCTGGGGGCCGGTCTGGCCATTCAAGGCATGTTGTCCAACTACGCCGCTGGCGTCACCATCATAGTCACCCGCCCGTTTGTAATCGGCAATACCATTGAAATCAAAGGGGTATCAGGTGTTGTTGAAGACATTCATCTGGGCTTTACCGAACTGACCAACGAAGAAGGTGAGCGCATTACCATTCCCAACAAACACATAGTGGGCGAGATCCTGCATAACTCTCAGGCCTGCAAGTTGGTAGATACCCGCTTTACCATTAGCTATGGCACTGATGTCGAAACTCTTGTGGCACTTTTGCACGATCTGTTGCAAAACAGTCCGCAGGTAGCCAGAGAGCGAGGTGTTCAGGTGGGGATCAATGACTTTACGCCCATGGGCATGGAGATAGGGGTGCGCTACTTTGTGGCCACCACCCGTTATCACCAGGATAAATTTGAAACCAATATGGCGCTGCTCAAACAGCTGAAGCAGTCCGGCGTCGAGATGGCCTGTCCGCTGCGGGAAATTCATGTGGCTCCCGGGGCAAACCTGTGATCCCCTGGTCCGGCAAGAGTATCTGACGGCTAAGCAAACGGGAATACAAGCAGCTTCAGCACTGGATCACCAGCGACAGCCCTTCAGGCTGTCGCGGTAAATCACTTGCTGTAGATCATATCCAGATGAGGAATACCATCCTCCAGGTATTCCTCAGAGGCCCGGGCAAATCCCAATCCGGCGTAAAACCCCTGCAGGTAAGATTGGGCACCGATTTGAATGCCGGCATCCGGCCATAAGGCTTGAGTGTGGGTGATGGCTTTGATCATCAACTCCTGCGCCAATCCTTTGCCACGGGCGGGCATGGCGACCAATACCCGGCCAATGCTGGCCTGAGGATAGCTCAGCCCAGGCGGTAACAGGCGCACATAGGCCAGCACCTGCCCGGCGTCATCCTCGCACCATAAATGTCTGACCTGAGGCTGTTTATCCTTGTTATCCAGCTCGCTGTAGGCACACTCCTGCTCGGTAACAAACACATCCACCCTGGCTTTGAGGATGTTGTAAAGCTCATCCAGTGTCAGGTCATTAAAAGCTTTAAACTGCCAAATCATTAGGTTACTTCCAAAATTCAGGCCGGGATCAGCGCCACCCCGGTAATGTAAGGATGCAGGAAAATGACCACCAGCATGATCACCAGACTGATCACCAGCCCACGGATTTCACGCAACCAGGAGCCCACTTCCGGCTTGACCCAGGCACCATCGCGGCGGTTGATCAGCAGGATCTGCACCACAGCCCATAATCCCAACCCACCGAACAACACCAGCGAACGGCTTTCACCGTTGGACAGCAGATGAGCAATTGCCCACACCACCACAGACAGCAGCATAGGGTGACGGATAATTCGCTTGATGCGGGTAGGATACATGGACGCACCAAACAGGATAAAAGCAACCAGCATCAGCCCCATAGTGGCATGACGCATGCCCATGCCGCTGGCATACAGATACTCCACCGGCGCATGCCGCCAGCCGTACACAATCAATCCCAGCGACACCAGAATGGCAAGGGTAAACATGCCCTTGTACAAACCGGTACTATTTGCCATTTGTGCCTGACGCCAGGAAGGTGCCAATGAGGGAATAAAATGGGTAAAAGACCACAGCAACACCCCAAGGACCAAATAGATCATCTTGTTTTCCTTAATCGTTATGATTCGCCCGCCAAACCGGCGGGCGATATTTTTACAGGTAGGTTTGCAGGAACTTCAGGTACGCTTCCGAGGCCGCGATCCGGTTTACCTTCTTGGTAAAACCATGACCCTCGTCCTCAAACAACACATACTCAACCGGCACTCCATTCTGGCGTACTTTTTCAACTAATTCATCACTTTCTACCTGCAGCACTCTGGGGTCGTTGGCCCCCTGGATCACCATCAGAGGCTGGCTGATATTGCTGGCATGAAACAGGGGCGAAATCGCCCGGTGGCGCTCGCCATCGGTGGCCGGATCGCCCATTTCATCGTACAGGGCTTTTTTGAAGGATTCCCACCAGGGAGGAATTGACGTCAGGGTGCGAACCCAGTTGGTCACGCCAAAAATATCTATGCCTACCTTGAAGGTGCCCGGTTCAAACGCCAGCGCTGCCGCCGTCATATAGCCACCGTAACTGCCACCCATGATGCCGATCCGTTCATCGTCCACCCAGTCCAGCCCCTGCAGATATCGCTTACCCCACACCATGTCCTGCAGATCGCCCTCGCCATGCTGCTTGTCATCGAGATGGAAGAAGGTTTTGCCATAGCCTGAACTGCCACGGTTGTTGATGGCAAAAATGCCATAGCCCTGATTGACCAGATGTTGAATGGTGGGGTTATAGCCGCTGCGGCTCTGGCCGCCCGGGCCGCCGTGTACCCAGATCATCACAGGCGCGGGCTCATCCTTGCTGGCCCCTTTGGGCTGGTACAGCAACCCGGGGATCTCAAGCCCATCGAAACTGGCGAAACGCACCACCTCGCCCGGCACCAGATTGTCACTGCTCATGGCGGGATTCAGCGCTTCAGTCAGCTTGCGCGCAGCGCTCTCTCCCAGTGTCCATACGTACAGATTGGAGGGCGAGGTGTCGGAATTGAGATAGAAAGCCACCTGAGTCTCATCGTCGGAGAAATTCACCCCACGGATATCTCCGGCTGGCAGCGGTGGCAAGGCCAGCGGCTTGCCGGTGCTGGTATCCACAATCGATACTTTGCTGGAGGCATCGGCATTAACCCCGGAAACCCGATAACGGCCGGAGTCGGAAAAGGCAATAAACGTCACATCCCAGTCATCGCTGAGCACAGGTGAATGGCTGCCGGTAGCAATGTCGTACTGCCAAATCTGGTTGAACTCACCTTTGGCATCGGTGCCGTAATACAGGCTTTTGCCATCTACGGAAAAGCCTTCCGGGCCGTAGTTGGCAGGCTCAGTATGGGCCGAAATCAGCTCTGGCTCAGCCCGCTTGCGCAGATCCAGCAAATACACATCGCTGTCGCGGTTGGTATGGGTCTTCCCCAACGCCACCAAGTGACCTCTGGGGCCGACATCGCCGATATCAAATCCCCTATCATTGGTGAACACCCGCTGACGTGAATAGTCTTTGCTGTCGTAACGGTAGAGATCCATAAACCTGGGATCGCGCTCGTTGGTCGTCACAAAGAAGGCGCTGCCATCCCGGGTAAATCCCTGAAAGCCTGCACGGGTTTCCTCACCCGGGGTTAAGTCCCGGATGCTGCCATCAAGCTCCCTCACATACAGGTGATAACGCTCATTGCCACCACTGTCTTTGGTAAACAGCACGCGATTGTCATGGGGAAACCAGCCCACCGGATAACTGGTGTCGGTGGAATCGGTTAAGCGGGTCTTTTGCCCACTGGCCACATCCAGGCTGTAAACATTGTAAATACCGCTCTCATCTGAACCGAGCAGGATCAACCGGCCTTCATGGGAAAAGTCTGACCCAAGGTAACTGGTGGTTTCATAAAACGTTCTGGCATCATAGCCGGGAGGTTGCGTGGTAACCGGCGATGCAGCTGATGAATGCTGCGGCTGACTGGCGCAGCCTCCCAATAACGTGGCCAACACCAATACCGACAGTCCGGCAGCGACTGACTTGCTCATCTTTGATCCCTCAATGAATTTTTCCATCCCCAGTGTTCTTTGCCACGGTATGAAAAACAAGCATTAGTCCACAAAATTTGTAAACAAATTCAATGTGCCTGTTGAGCTATGGCTCATCGCCTGGCATGTATCAACGACAGCAAACTAAGTTAATGAATTTATTTCATTTTATAAGCGCTTTTGAGCTTGATGTGGATCAACACCGTGTAACCGCCGTGTACTACACTTAGCCGGCGAACTCCCGCCTTTTTGTCCTTTCGAAAAGTCACAACAATAAGAATCCATCATGACAATTAAGCCACTGAGCCTGCTGATCGCCGGATGCCTGCTGGGCAGCCCTGCGATGGCGGCTGATGTAAAAGACGAACTGTTTATCAACAAATTTGAACAGGCTAACTACAGCCAAATCGGCGCAGCCCAGTGCCGTGAATGCCACAAAGACGCCATGCAGGGCTTTTTAAGCTCTATCCATGGCAACAAAACTCTGGCAGGCTCTCCCGCCGCCGGCATTGAATGTGAAGCCTGCCATGGACCTTTGGGACAGCACGCGGATGAGCCACAGGCCAACCCTATGCTCAGACCCGGCCCGATGACTCAGGCCAATGCCAGTGCCAAACTGCAGAATCAGCTGTGCCTGCGCTGTCATGGCGATCAGTTCCCGCTGGAAACTACCCCCTGCGCCGCCTGTCACACCGGCCTGCACACGGACAACGCCATTCCTGACACCCAGAAACAAACCCTGGCTTGCCTGGAATGTCATCCCCAGCTGCAAAAGCAGGTACGGATGAAGTTCACCCATGGTCTGGTGGATGACCATGGCAACAATATCCAGCAGGGCTGTTCAACCTACTGCCATGCCGCCCATGGCAGTAAATGGGAGCCGGCCTATCAGACGCCGGCACTCAACGCCCCCTGTTTTGAATGTCATATCGACAAACAGGGACCCTTCAAAACCGAGCATACGGGATTCAAGGGCAACTGCAGCCACTGCCATGACCCGCACGGTACTGAAGATGAGCATTTGCTGCGCCCGAACATTGGCGAAATCTGCGCACAATGCCACGGTGAGCAGGCCGTACTGGAACAGGCCACCTCGGCACAGGTCCACGGTCACAACTGATCTTCCGCCCAAAAACACAAAAGGCCACATGATGTGGCCTTTGCTTGATACTGATGGATCACAGTCCTGTAAAATTGTAATGGGTATCTTCCCCGGCAACCACGGTCAGATTGCCGCTGGCCGCAAACATCTTGAATGGGGCATCAACATCATCCGCATTGTTGTCAGCGTCCGGATCATCATTCTGCGCCAGACAGGTATATCCCACAGTGTAAGTGCCGGCAGCCACAAAACCGAATTCATAGTCATAGCTGGTTGGCGTGCTGTCATCCTGCACCACCCGGGCAGAGGCCAGAGGTAATTGCTGCCCCAACTCCACGGCGCCACTGCGGAAGTCACTCATGCTGTCCAGACCTGTGTTCTGCGGATACAGATATACAGCCGGGCTGAACACTGAACCACCGGCATCGGCTTCGCACTGAGCCATAAATTCAGCGGTTACATCACCGTCAATGGAGCCTACCTCAACGGTATTTACCAGTTGAACTCCGGTGGGCTTGAGAGTGTAGTAATCCTTATTTCCATGTGGCGACTGCAGCACTTTGGCCAGATCAAACTCCACAACGAAGTTATTGTCCCCGGCAGCAATGGTAAATGCTTTATTGAAGAACAGACGACCGGTGCCGGGCTCATCGGCAGTAACACCCGCACAGCTCCCCTGACTGTTGGTATCCAGTCCCAAACCATTGCCATTTGCATCGATAACAAAAGAACTGGCAGCGTCATACTGCTCGCGGTTTTCCATGAAGATGCACATCTGGTATTCGCCAAATGGCAGCTCCTTGCCGTTTACCAGTGGCGCAATATCGCCCCCCTGATAGTTAAGCAGGTTGACCTGAAGCGCGCCGCCCTGATTACTGGCAACTTCGTAGTTGTAGGTTTCACCATTCTGGCCTTTCAAAACCACCTGCTTGAAGGCAATGGTAACGTTCTGAACTGACGCAGGACTATCTGACACGCCCAGACTGAAACGGCCTGATGTTTCTACCTGTGTATCGTTACTGCTGCCACCACAGCCAACCAACGTGACACTGGCAACCGCCAGCGCCGCAAAAGTCAATTTAGCGTTCATCTATTTCCCCACCCACTTTGTATAAACACAGCAGCTGATGATAATCCATGACACAGATGAACACAGCCTTAACAAAGATCACCCCTGGCCGTTCTGCCGACAGTGACCGGTTTAACGATATTGCCTCACAGGCGGCTCAGGAGCAGCAATCCCGCTTGGGCGCCCTGAATGGCAACATCTGCCACAGTACCCGGCCCATCAGGAAGGCCAGCAACAGCCCGGAAGCAGCAACCACCCAATCCGGCAACAGTTCATAGTGTTCACCAATTTGCGGCTTCACGATAAAACCAAAGGTTGCTACCAGATAATTCACCAGCACACCTGACACCAGCGCCACCCCCAGCACCCCACCGAGATAGCCATATAGTGCGCGTTTGCCAAGTTCTCTGGATACCACCCCCAGCGTCGCGATATTGGTGGCTGGGCCAGCCATCATAAACACCAGCACGGCGCCGGGAGATACACCAGCCAACAACAAGCCCGCCGCAATCGGTGTCGATGCCGTGGCGCAGATATACATGGGCACAGAGATCACCACCATCACCAGCATCGCCAGAATGCCATCGCCCCATTTAGCCAGAAAGTCACCCGGCACATAGGTTTGCACCAGCGCCGCAAAGAACAGTCCGATCAACAGCCAGACTGTGGTGTCTTTCACCAAATCGGTAGCGGCATAATGCAGCCCCCTGAAGATTCGGTAAGACACTGAGGTCCCCTGCAACAGGGTGGCGGTATCTTCAGTGCTGCTGCAACAGGCCCCCTGCTCATGGTTATGTTGTTGAGGACGATGACCCAACTGGCCATGACTGTGATGCTCCCCGTGATCGTCATGAGAATGCAGATCCGATGTCGCTGATTGACAGCAGGATGCAATCTGCGACTTTGTATCTGACTGTGCATTTGCGCTGCTTTTAGATGAGCAGCAACTTCCGCTGGCTGGCTCAACCGTGGCAACAGGGGCAACCAAAACTGATGACGAACTGCAGCAGGAGGTCACCGGCTTCATCACCAGCGCCGACTCAGGTTGGCTGCAACAGCTGCTCTGCGCTGTTAACCGGGGCTCACCGCCTGAATGAGATGAACAACAGGACGATAACTCGCTGCTGGCCTGTGTTGGAGAAGGTGACGATGTCTGCATCTGCGCCGGTTTGCCATCGTCATCATCCCGACCCACCAGCAATCCCGCAACCACAGCACTGATCACAGCAGCAATCGGGCGGACTATCGCCATAAAAGGCCCAAGCAGCACATAAGAAACACTGACCGAATCAATGCCTGTTTCCGGCGTGGACACCATAAACGACGTGGTCGCCGCCTTGGAAGCCCCGGCGCGGCGCAGCCCCACCGCCGCAGGAATCACACCACAGGAACACAGGGGCAGCGGCGCTCCGAACAGGGCCGCCTTGATGGTGGTCTTCAAACCATGACCACCTAGCTGCCTGTGCATCCAGGTCATGGGCACAAACACCTTTAGCAAACCAGCCAATACCAACCCGAGTAACAACCAGGGAGCAGACTCCAGAAACAGCTTTAAAAAATTCTCAAATAACATAGTGACTTCCAGCTTTCGCCTGGTTACTTATCATGATCACAGCCACAGCCATGCTCCTCACAGCGCACCTGAGTCAGGGATGACTCCAGCGCCTCCAGAATGGAGCAATGCTCGGCACTTTCATTGCCGCCGCAACAGGCGCGGGACAGGGTCTGCAAAGTAGTTTGAAAAACCGTGAGCTGAGCGATACGCGCTTCAACCTGCGCCAGTTTGTCATCCACCATGCCTTTAACGTCCGCACAGGCCCACTCAGACTTATTCAACTCAATGGACAACAGCTCGGTGATCTCCCCCAGGGTAAAGCCCACCGCCTTGGCCCGCAGAATAAACCTGAGCCGATTGGCGTCCTGCTCGGTATACAGGCGATAACCTGAATCGGTCCGCAGTGAAGGCGTCAGCAGCCCATGCTTTTCATAAAACCTCAGGGTATCGGCCTTGACGTCACACAAACTGGCCAGTTCACCAATGCGATACATGCACATCCTCCTGTATCCACTTAAGCCGGAGTATAAACCTTGGAGTTTAATCCAAGGTCAAGGATTCAGGTAAATAAGAATTGATCTCAAATCACATTTCCATGATTCATCCCCGACCAACGCCAGTGCAACGGCCTCACATCAGCAAACACTGCGCAGCAATCGGAGGCGGTGTTCGCCATCAGTCCCCCGGTGTTCGCATATCAATATTGTGAAATTACACATAAAAACCCTGAGCTCTGAGCATCTCATGTAAAATACGCCCGCCTGAGGAGGTCGTCACATGCACTCTCCTCTACCCCAGTGGCAATCTGTCCACTCCGGTTTGTCCCTGTTGGATAAGGGACTTTTGGAAAGCAGCGCCGGCTCTGTGTTTGAGTCCCAGCGCTGCTTTCCGAAAGATCCTTGAACTTAAAGGCATCAGTCTGCCTGCCTTAGGGCCGGAATAACTGACTGCGCCTCAAGAAAGACCACTACAAACTGGACCCTGTAAACCCATGACAACTCCAAACCCTATCCGCCGCGCGCTGCTCAGCGTGTCCGATAAAACCGGTATCCTCGAATTCGCTGCTGCCCTGCACCAACAGGGTGTGGAACTGCTGTCCACTGGCGGCACCGCCAAACTGCTGGCCGACAATGGCATTCCGGTTACTGAAGTGTCTGATTACACAGGCCATCCGGAAATCATGGACGGTCGGGTCAAGACCCTGCACCCCAAGGTTCATGGCGGTATTCTGGCCCGTCGCGGCATGGATGAAGCTGTGATGGCCGACAACCATATCAATGCCATCGATCTGGTTGCGGTTAACCTGTACCCCTTCGCAGCGACCGTTGCCAAGCCAGGCTGTACGCTGGAAGATGCCATTGAGAACATCGATATCGGCGGCCCGACCATGGTGCGTGCCGCAGCCAAAAACCACAAAGACGTCACTATCGTGGTGAACGCCAAAGACTATGATCGCGTGCTGACCGAAATGGCCGCCAATGACGGCGCCACCACCCATGCCACCCGCTTCGATCTGGCCATTGCCGCCTTTGAGCACACTGCCGCCTATGACGGCATGATCGCCAACTACTTCGGCAGCATGGTACCGGCCCACTCAGATGATGAGTGTGCCGCAGACTCCAAGTTCCCGCGCACCTTCAACACCCAGCTGCTCAAAAAGCAGGATCTTCGCTATGGCGAAAACAGCCACCAGACTGCGGCTTTCTATGTTGATACTCAAATTGATGAAGCCTCAGTGGCCACTGCCGTGCAGCTGCAGGGCAAGGCATTGTCTTACAACAATATCGCCGACACTGACGCGGCGCTGGAGTGTGTCAAAGAGTTCGACGCCCCTGCCTGCGTAATCGTTAAGCATGCCAACCCATGCGGTGTAGCCCTGGGCGACAACCTGCTGGACGCCTACGACCGCGCCTTTAAAACCGACCCAACCTCCGCCTTCGGTGGCATCATCGCCTTCAACCGTGAGCTGGATGCCGAAACTGCTGCCGCCATTGTTGAGCGTCAGTTTGTGGAAGTGATTATCGCCCCTGTGGTGAGTCAGGCCGCCCGCGATGTAGTCGCCAAGAAGAATAACGTGCGTCTGCTGGAGTGTGGTCAGTGGAACACTCAGACTAAATCACTGGACTACAAGCGGGTTAATGGTGGCCTGTTGGTGCAGGACAGAGATCAGGGCATGGTCGGCTTGGATGACCTTAAAGTCGTTACCAAACGTGCGCCGACTGCGCAGGAGCTGAAAGACCTGCTGTTCTGCTGGAAAGTGGCCAAGTTTGTGAAATCCAACGCTATTGTTTATGCCAAAGACGGTATGACCATTGGGGTCGGCGCAGGCCAGATGAGCCGGGTGTACAGTGCCAAAATCGCCGGTATCAAGGCTGCTGATGAAGGCCTGCAGGTTGAAGGCTCAGTGATGGCATCCGACGCCTTCTTCCCATTCCGCGATGGTATCGATGCTGCAGCGGCCGCAGGCATCAGCTGTATCATCCAGCCAGGCGGTTCGATCCGCGATGAAGAGATTATCGCGGCGGCCGATGAACATGGCATGGCCATGGTGTTTACCGGCATGCGCCACTTCCGTCATTAATCGCCATAAGGCAGTCGTACAGACTGCCTTTTACATTCAGGATTTAAGGAATTAGCAGATGAAGATTCTTGTAATTGGTGGCGGCGGCCGCGAACATGCACTGGCCTGGAAGGCTGCTCAAAACCCTGCTGTGGAAACCGTGTTTGTGGCACCGGGTAACGCCGGCACGGCACTGGAACCCAAACTGGAAAATGTCGCCATCGAAGCGACCGATGTGCAGGGACTGCTGGCGTTTGCCAAAGACAATAACATCGCGCTGACCATAGTCGGCCCGGAAGCGCCACTGGTTCTGGGTGTAGTCGATGCGTTTCGCGCAGCTGACCTGACTATTTTCGGCCCGACTCAGGCCGCCGCGCAGCTGGAAGGCTCCAAAGCCTTCACCAAAGACTTTTTGGCGCGCCACCAGATCCCGACTGCCGATTATCAGAACTTCACAGAGATCGAACCGGCCAAAGCCTTTGTTGCCTCACTGGCAGCCACAACCGGCTTCCCTGTTGTGATTAAGGCTGATGGTCTGGCCGCCGGTAAAGGCGTGATTATTGCCCAGAACCAGCAGGAAGCCGATGCCGCCATTGATGACATGCTGGCCGGTAACAAGTTCGGCGATGCCGGCAGCCGGGTGGTGGTGGAAGAGTTCCTCAGGGGCGAAGAAGCCAGCTTTATTGTGATGGTGGATGGCAGCAATATCCTCGCCATGGCCACCAGCCAGGATCATAAGGCGCGCGACAATGCCGACAACGGCCCCAACACAGGTGGTATGGGCGCTTACTCTCCGGCGCCAGTGGTCACTCAGGAGGTACACGACTGGGTGATGGCGAATGTGATCCGCCCAACCGTGGATGGCATGGCCGCTGAAGGCAACACTTACACCGGCTTTTTGTACGCAGGGTTGATGGTAGATAGCCAGGGCAAATCCAAGGTGCTGGAGTACAACTGCCGCTTCGGCGACCCGGAAACCCAACCCATTATGATGCGCCTCAAGTCAGATTTGGTGGAGCTGTGTCTGGCGGGCTGCCGCGGTGAACTGGATAAAGTGACCGCTGAGTACGATGAGCGCGCTGCCCTGGGCGTGGTACTGGCAGCCGGTGGTTATCCGGATGAATACCGCAAAGGCGATGTGATCGATGGCCTGGATCTGGGCGACAACAACGCCAAAATTTTCCATGCCGGCACCCAAATGCAGGACGGCCATGTGGTCACCAATGGCGGCCGGGTACTGTGCGCTACCGCACTGGGCCACACTGTCACCGAGGCGCAAAAAGCCGCCTACGCACTGGTCGACCAGGTTCACTGGGATGACGTGTATTTCCGCACCGACATAGGCTACCGTGCCATCGCCCGGGAAAATCAATAATCCCAAGCGCACTGCAGCACATATCTGATCGTCAGTTCTGGCGATCAGCGTCAACGCCCCGCCAACTTGGCGGGGCGTTTTTATTTTTGACACCCGCCAAAACAATGACGCATATAACATTGTTTTTATTGAATTTTTATTATTTATTTAACATCCAACACCGCTATAATAACCACTTTGCAGCAACAGCCAATTAACAAGGATGGCTCATGAAAAACTCTCTGATGTTCAGTGCAATCGCACTGGCACTGACAGGATGCAGTGGCGGCGGTTCAGAAGGGGATGGCAACACGACCGGGCCCACGCCTCCTCCGGTCAGTGTTTACCAGGCCAGTACCCAGACAGACAATGGTGGCAAGCTGGCCCCAACCAGCCTGAGTGTAGAAGCCGGCAAGCAGGGCAGCTTCAGCGTTGAAGCAGCAGCAGGCTATGTGCTCGACAGCATCAGTGGCTGTGGTGGCAGCCTGTCCGGCACCACTTACATCACGTCGGCCATCAATGCCGACTGCACGGTTTCGGCCAGCTTTATCACTCACGCCAGCCACGCCATCCGCGAGCGCGACCACAGCCTGGCCAGTGCCGATGAATTGATCACGCATGCCAGAGAGGCGATCGTCACCAGCGAGCAGACCCGCAAAGCCATGGTGGATCAGATTTTCAGCGGGATCAGCAGCTTAAGCTGGCATCCCAGCCATGACTCCATCACCTTCACCAGCTTTTTGCCGGAATCGACCCTGACCCTGCTGCCCTCCAACATCAATGGCAATGGCGATCCGGCCGTACGCGGCTTGGTGATGACCGCCGAGCAGCAGGACTATCGCTGGGCAGCCATGGGCTCCAACCTGTTTTCAGTCAGCACCAATGCCGAGACCGACAGTGTTCTCAAGGGGCTTATCAGCTGGCTGACCAAGGGCCAGGATAAGACAGATGGCCTGGTGCTGGTCACCGCTCAGGTGCCCAGTCGCGCCGACAGCTGGTACTTCCCCCACAATGAGGGGATACGTAACTGGCTCAATGCCCATTTTGCTGGCAGCCACAGTATCAACGAGGCCAACGCCTGTGACTACTCGGCGCTGAGCGAGTGTATCGACACCCTCAAGCCGGATCTGATTGTGATTTCCGACATCGATCGCCAGGGCCTGGGCTTTGCCGGTATCGAAGCTGCGGTAGCCAAAGCCAAAGCCGCTGGCATCCCCATTCTGCTGTCTAATTACCGCCGGGATGCCAGTGCCATGCTCACGCCGCTTTACCGGCAGATGGGCCTGGTCGCCTGGGGCAACTACTGGCAAAAATTGCAGGTCAGCGATCTGGCCGTCGCCACCATCAAAAGCGATGATGCCAACCTCAAAGCGGTCGACACTCTGCTGGCCAATCTTGCCAGTGGCAACTTCAGTACTGAACTGCTGAGCAGCTGTGGCGGCAACTTCATCAACTGTGGCGTGACCGGGTTTCAGGAAAACTTTAAACAGGGCGCGGATTGGCTGCGCAGCGCGCTGATCACCCTGGACCGAAGCGCAACTGACAGCTTCTCCCTTGACGGTGCCGATACCCTCAAAGCCAGTGTATTGTTGGCAGACAAATACCGTCAGGCCATTGATTACCCCATCGCCTGGGAAGATCACACTGCCTGGCAGCAGGCGCTGCTGGCCGACTGGCTGGTGAACTACGCCCGTGCTGATAACGCGGCCCAACCGGATCTGGGCGAGTTTGTCACCCACAGAAACAATCTTGCCAAGGGCAGCAATGCCGACTATCCGCATCCTGCAGTGAAAACTGACCGCAGGGCTATCTCAGTGCCCTACCCCAATCAGTGGACCACCACAGGCTGGTACGTATTGCCGGGACAAACCGTTACCCTGACCCGTCACGACAGCTCATCGGCCAGAGCGGAGGTGAAACTCAACTACCACAGACCCAACACCAATCGGGCGTTTGAGCAGAAGGTTTACCGTGGGCCACTGGAGCTGGCCACTCAGCGCCTGCCGCTGGCCGCCGGTGAGTCAGTCAGTTTCTCCAGCCCCTATGGCGGCCCGCTGTATCTGTATCTGGGTAACGGCGATGGCGAGCTGACGGTGGATGTCAGTGCCAGCGGTATTGTCCATCACCCGACTGTGATGGATTTTTCCGATCCGGCGCAGATCCTGCGCTTCAATCAACTGATGGCTGACACCCAACTGCCCCATGTGGATCTGCGCAACGACGGCGCTGAGCAACATATGCGCCGGGACAAGTTTGAAAACGCCATTGGTGGCTCAAATATCACTGCGCTGCTCAAAAGTGTGGCCGAGGATCATATCAATACCGTCTACACCCTGGCGGGCCTGAAAATCCAGGGCCAAACCCTGCAGCAATCGCTGCCGGCTGATGTGGCCAATAGTTGCAGTAACCTGCTGGGCGAAGAGTGCTTTGATGAGTCGCTGCACACCCGTCGTATCATCCAGCACGCCAACTATGATCAAAACGCCCATTGCGGCTGGGGCTGCAGCGGTAACCCCTGGGATGCCGGCTGGGATATCAGCCCGACCGGCTGGGGTGATAACCATGAGCTGGGGCACAACCTGCAAACCAATCGCCTGAACGTGCAGTATGCCAGCGCAGCTGATGCCGATAACTGGCCGGGCTATGGCAGCCGCGCCGGAGAAAACTCCAATAACATCTTCCCCTATGTGGTGAAGTGGCGAGCTCACTATGTGCGCGACGGCGCCACCAGCCAGATCACCGATGGTCACATGAACCACAAGGATCTTTTCTATGTGTTCATGTCAGATGCGGCCAATGTACAGGATTCGGCAGGCAACCGGGTCGTGCTGGGCGCCAGCTGTAATAAATTGGATAACGGCGCCAGCCGCTATGAAGCCCCCTGGGCAAGCAACGCCTACGCCACCCACAATGGCTATCGCATGGCATTTTATATCCAGATGGCGCTGCGTGCTCACGGCATGACACTGGCGGATGGTACCCGTCTGAGCAATGGTTTCAGCATCTTTACCTTGCTGTACCAGCATCAGCGTATTTTCGGCGCCGTCTCCGGCAGCGCCGCCGACTGGGATGCCAACAAGGATCGGCTGGGCTTTGGCCTGTTCCCCTATGAAGGTCATGCCGTTTACGGTGGCCGCAGGGTCAGGGACATTCCTGGCAATGATTTTATGCTGGTGTCTCTGAGTAAACTGACCGGGATGGACTGGCGCAGTCATTTCGACCTGCTGGGCCTGAGGTATTCCTCTCTGGCCGCCACTCAGGTACAGACCAATGCCACCCGCGGCAGCCTGCCAATGGGCATGTATATTCTGGAAACGGATCTGCCACCGGCGAACATGAGCGAAGGCCTGACCTTCCTGCCGCTGTCTCCTGCTGATGGTACAACCGTGTGGCGCGATGGCAACAGTCCAGCCGGTTGCCCTGTGCCTCAGGCGTGATTGTAGCGGGTGATTAATGGTTTGATGATTGATGTGAATACGCCCGCGCTTTGCGGGCGTATTTTTAACGATTGTTCACTTGCCCAAGACCCGCCACAGGCGGAGTATCAGCTTATCAGTTAACGATTTTGGGGAGGTTAAAGTCATGTCCAGAGACATAGATAATCTGATTTACAACGGCGAAAAAGATGGCATACATAACTGGGAAAGCATTTCCGGCATGCACTTCTACTGGCATCCTGACTGGCTGCATATCGCTGAGGATATGACAGGCCATAAAGCGGCGATCAGCATCAACAAAGACAATGCCACCCATCACGATGCAGCGCAGGCGCTGTCAAAACATCTGAGCAATCAGGCAAAAAAATAGGCTGCCCCAGGGCAGCCTTTTCTTTACCTTGCGTACACCAACCGAAGAGCAGTTACAGGCTCTTGGTGAAAGTACGGGTAACGACGTCACGTTGCTGATCAGGAGTCAGCGAGTTGAAACGTACCGCATAACCGGACACGCGGATAGTCAACTGAGGGTACTTCTCAGGGTGAGCAATCGCGTCTTCCAGCGTTTCACGCTTCAGTACGTTAACGTTCAGGTGCTGGCCACCTTCGCGGGCAACTGGCATCTCAACTTTAACTTCACGGGACTCAAACTCGCCCAGTTCAGCGTAAGCGGCAACGTTATCTACCATTTCCTGGTTCTTGGCAGCAACACAGCGCACAGTACCTTCTTGCTGATCGTGCAACCAGATGGAGTTGATCAGTTCTTCGGATGGTGATTGAGTAATTTGGAATGCAGAAATCATAATGAGTTCACCTAAATTAACCACAGAATAATGTGCTGGATTGTAGATGCTTTTAAGCAAACTCAACAGCTTTTTTTGTGTTAATTTTGCGATACACACACTACATCTTGTGTTTTGAGTGAAATTATTAATTTCAATTTCCAGCAGCAGACTATCCTGCAGATGCCAGTGATTACTTACTTGTATCACTGGCAAACAAATAAAATAAGGTGAGCAGTGATGCCCGCTGGCAGGCGGCGATGGCCCGATAGTGAGCCCGGTGCCGGGATCATTTACGCTGGGTAATCGCTTTCATGGCGACCCAGTCCAACATGGCTGGCCAGAGCATTTTCAGCCACTTGCCCAGCCTGCCGCGGGTAGAGGTCAACAAATCCCTGCGCCGTGCCAAAATAGCGGGCACCATTAAGTGTGCACACTGCTGCGCCGTCATCAATTTATCCTGCTGCATGGGTGAATGACCCAATGGATTGCCTCTGGCATCCAGCGCCCGTTTATGGATCTCTGACAACACAAAATCCGGATAAATCTGAGTGATGGCGACGCCATGAGCTGCCAGTTCAATCCGCAGCGAATCAAAAAAACCGGTGACCGCATGCTTGGATGCGCAGTAACCGCTACGCTCAGGCACACCGGTTAACCCGGCCAGCGAGGACACCACTACTATTTGCCCCCTGGCGGTTTTCAGAGCCGGCAATGCCAGCTTGGTCAACTGTACCGGCGCCAGATAATTCACCCTTATCAGCTTTTCCATCACTTCCAGATCTGCAAGTTGGTCGAATCTGGACCACATGGTAATGCCGGCGTTATGGATCAGAATATCCAGCCGCCCCAGTTCCACCTCGCACAGAGTCACCAGATCGGTACAGCTCAGGCGGTCGGTAATATCCATGGCAAAGGCCGTTGCCACTCCGCCCTGGGCATGAATCTCAGCGACCAGCGATTGCAGACGTTCCTGATTGCGGGCACACAGCACCAGGTGACACCCCAGCGGTGCCATCTCCAGGGCAAGTGCCCGGCCAATCCCCTCTGAAGCTCCGGTAATAACTACAACTTTATCTTTTAAGTCAGCCATTTAGTTTCTCCGACAAGGCGCATTTCAAACTCTCACAGCCGGACTATGAACGCAATCAAATGTGATAAATTTGTGAGATTTTGGCGATAACAGAGTGATTTCCCCTTGGCACAGTAGCAAACGCATATTTGTTAAAACCGTCCAGGAGAACCCCAATGAACCCAAGAGTCATCTCTGCCGCAGCACTGCTGTGTGCCCTGACAGGTCTGCCATCTCAGGCCGCCCAAATCGATGTACAGCTTGCCAACCTGTCCCACGGAAATTACTTCACGCCTTTGCTGGTTGCCGGTCACAAGAATGACATTGCCCTGTTTCACACCGGCGAAACCGCCAGTGCCGCGCTGCAGAAAATGGCAGAGGGCGGCGACATTGCAGATCTGTCTGCAGCAGTGACCGGTGCCGGAGGTGCGGTGCTGGAAAATCCGGCTGGCGGCCTGCTGGCGCCGGGCATGACAACCGAATTGAAGTCGCTGGATACCGGCGACAATGGATATCTGTCTGTGGTCGGCATGATCCTGCCGACCAACGATGGTTTTGTCGGTCTGGACAGCTGGAAAATACCAACAACCGCCGGAACTTATACTCTATATCTCAATGGTTATGATGCCGGTACCGAGGCCAATGATGAAATCGTCAATGGCGCCGGCGCACCTGGCATGCCGGGCATACCTGCCGCTCCGGGGGGCGCCGGAGGGGAAAATGCCACCGGCATCAACGACACGTCGACCAACGACAAAGTCCACATTCACCCAGGTGTGCTGGGAGATATGGACAGCACGGGAGGCCCAAGCGATCTGAACAGCCAGGTGCACCGCTGGTTAAACCCCATTGCCAAACTTACGGTCACAGTGAAGTAAGGAGTACGCCATGGCTATTTATCTTCAGCGTCGGAATTTCGGCATCCAACTGGCTTTGATGGCGTCTTTGGGGTTGTTGCTGGCTGCCTGCTCAGACAACAACAACGATACACCACCACCTGAACCACCTCAGCCGCCAGCCGCGATGTCACGCAGCTTTGAGGTGACTGTGACCAATCTGACCGCCAATCAGCCTTTGTCCCCGATAGGCACCTTCCAGCATACGGACAATGTGCAATTCTGGTCGGCAGGCCAAGCAGCCAGCGTCGCACTGGAAAAGCTGGCAGAAGGCGGTGATACCAGCGAGCTGGCGACACTGCAGGGCGTCACGGCGTCGACAACCGGCAACGCACCTGTTGGCCCCGGCGCCAGCGAGACACTTACCCTGGAAGTCCCTGAGGCAAAGGTTGCTAATCTGGCGGTCATGTCCATGCTGGTGAATACCAATGACGCTTTCAGCGGGGTGCAGAGTGTGGATGTCAGACAGCTTGGTGTTGACCAAAGCCTGAGTTTTAAAACCATGGCTTACGATGCCGGCACCGAGGCCAATTCTGAGGCCAAAGGCAGCATACCTGGCCCCGCTGACGGCGGTGAAGGTTTCAATGCCGCGCGCGATGATGTCAACAGGGTTCATATTCACCCCGGCGTGATCAGTGCAGACGACGGGCTCAGTGATTCAGTACTGAGCGCCTCACACCGTTTCGATAACCCGGTCATGATGGTGACAATAACACGCACCAAATAACCGCCGCAGGCGACGATGAAATATGTTCCTCTTTTCGCGGGTCAACTAACAGACCCGGCGAAGGGAGGAACCTATGAACACGCCTCACAAAGAAGCAACTCACAATCCCCAGTCCATCCTGTTGGTGGAAGATGAGCAGGACTTATCCCAGTTGGTACAACTCAATCTCAATGCGTTGGGTTTTCGGGTATTTCATGCCAGTACCCTGCAACAAGCCAGCCAGCTAATGACCGACACAGATATCGATCTGCTGCTGATTGACCGAACCTTACCCGATGGTGATGGTTTGATGCTGTGCCAGCAGCTGCGACTGCAGGGGGTGCAGCTGCCGATAGTCATGCTCACCGCCAAAGACAGCGAAGCCGACATAGTACTGGGGCTGGAAAGTGGTGCCGATGACTATGTCACCAAGCCATTCAGCGTGCTGGAGCTCAGAGCCAGAATCAAAGCACGCCTGAGATTCGTCGATAAACCAGAAGATAAGTCGTTACAATTCAACGGCATTACCATTAACTGCGACACCCGTGAGGTGATTGCTGACAATACTGAACTGCAACTCACTGCCAGAGAGTTTGATCTGCTGACGTTTCTGGCCAGCCACCCCCAGCAGGTATTCAGCCGAATGCAATTGCTTGAGGCAGTATGGGGCCTTAATTACGAAGGCTACGAACATACGGTCAACAGCCATATCAATCGACTGCGCAGTAAACTCGCCCACCGTCCACGTCTGGCAGACACAGTCAAAACCGTCTGGGGGGTAGGTTACAAATTTTCCCCCCCGGGGAAAGAGGTACATGCCTGATGACCAGTATGTTCAGCCGACTGATGCTGACATCCTGCCTGCTGGTGCTGGCATTGCTTATGTTGCTCTGGCAGTGGCTGGAGTACAGCCATGAGGCCAATGTAGATCTGGTGCAGCAGTCTTTACACCGGGAACTGGCGGAGCACATGGTACACCTCAATCCCATGCTGTCCCGGGGAGTGACTTCCAAAGAGGCGCTAAAGGAAGCTTTTCACGATTTTATGTTGCTGGGCCCCAGCTTCGAAATCTACACCCTGGATCCCGGCGGACGGGTCATCGCCTATGATGCACCATCGGAAAAAATACTGTCTCCCCAGGTTGATCTGGTCCGGGTTCAGGCCTTTCTCAATGGCCAGCCTCTGCCGCTGTTTGGCACAGATCCCCGCGGTTCAAAAACTGAAAAAATATTTTCTGTCAGCGAGTTACGCGACAGTGCTGGCTCGCTGACCGGCTATTTGTATGTGATTCTCGGCGGCGAATCATTTGACCATTGGCAGGCATCGGCACAGGCGCTGCATCAACAACGAACCTGGCTGGTAAATCTGCTTATCTTCGGACTGTTTACGCTGCTGCTGTTGGCGTTGATGTTACGGCTGCTGACCAGACCGCTGCGTCGCCTGTCCGGTGATCTGGCATCACTGAGCCAAATGCAGCTCGGCGACAGGCCGCCACAACTTCCCGGACACTATGCTGGTGCCAGTGAAGTGAGCGTTCTGGCCGGTGAAATCAATCAACTGCTGACTCAGCTTGCCCGTCAACATCAGCTGCTGAAGCAGCAACAACAGGCCAGACAGGACTTTTTGCTGCATCTGTCCCATGATCTGAAAACACCACTGACTTCCTTGCTGGGTTTTATCGAAACCTGGCGGCTCAGTCCCAATGACAGTAACCGGGATCACATGATTGATATGGCAGCCAACGCCGGTTATAAGCTGCAGCAATTGCTGGCACAGCTGTTGGAACTGTGTGCCCTGGAAAATCAGCAGCTCAGTGCCCACAAAACCAGAATCGATCTCGACAGCTATTTGCAGGAAATACAGCAGAGCTTCGTCGCCAAAGCCAGGCAGGCAAAAATCACCCTCGAATTTTCCGGTGCAGGCGCCGCGGTTAACAGTGACCCTCAGCTGCTGATGCGCATTCTCAACAATTTGCTGGACAATGCTCTCAGATATACGCCTGCCGGCGGTCGCATCACAGTGAGTTCGGTCTGGAAGGAAGGTAAATGGCAACTCAAGGTGCAGGATACCGGAGCCGGGATGCACCAGCAGCAACTGGTGGCACTGTGCACACCACAACCCAAAGCCGCGAGTTTTGAGCAGAACAGCCCGCTGCCACAGCTGGGTGTCGGGCTGGCCATCGTTCGCAAGCTCACCTCAATATTGAAATGCAGCCTGAGCATCGACAGTCGCCCCGGCGAAGGGTGCAGTGTCTATCTGGCACTGCCCTTTATTCTGCCGCCAAAAGCAATAGGGCACCGCCAAGCGGTGCCCTGAAAGTCGAATAACGGACGACTTACTTGTGGTACTGAGCAGACAGCTCGTGTACCGACTTGATGAAGGCGCCTGCGTGCTCTGGATCCACGTGCTGGTGAATACCATGACCCAGGTTGAACACGTGACCAGTGCCTTCGCCGTAACCGGCCAGAATAGAAGCTACTTCTTCGCGAATACGCTCAGGAGATGCATACAGCATGGAAGGATCCATATTGCCCTGCAGTGCCACCTTGTGACCAACGCGACGACGGGCATCGGCGATATCCACAGTCCAGTCCAGACCCAGCGCGTCACAACCGGTTTCTGCCATCGCTTCCAGCCACAGACCGCCACCCTTGGTGAACAGAGTCACAGGCACCTGACGACCTTCGCTGTGACGGGTCAGACCGTCTACGATCTTCTGCATATAGCGCAATGAGAACTCGCGGTAAGCCGCATGAGACAGCGCGCCGCCCCAGGAGTCAAAAATCATCACAGACTGAGCACCGGCCGCGATCTGGGCATTGAGGTACAGAGTCACGGAATCAGCCAGCTTGTCCAGCAGCATGTGCAGAGCAGCAGGCTCAGAGTACATCATACGTTTGATCTTCTCAAACGCTTTGCTGGAACCGCCTTCAACCATATAAGTGGCCAGCGTCCATGGAGAGCCGGAGAAACCGATCAGCGGCACTTCGCCCTTCAGTTCACGACGGATGGTACGCACAGCGTTCATCACATAACCCAGCTCATCTTCCGGATCAGGAATAGCCAGCTTTTTGATGGCTTCAATAGTGTCAGTTGGACGCTCAAAACGTGGACCTTCGCCCGCTTCGAAATACAGGCCAAGACCCATGGCATCAGGAACAGTCAGAATGTCAGAGAACAGGATAGCGGCGTCCAGTTCGTAGCGACGCAGTGGCTGCAGGGTGACTTCACAAGCCAGATCGGCGTTACGGCACAGAGACATAAAGTCACCAGCCTGGGCGCGGGTGGCACGGTATTCAGGCAAATAACGACCGGCCTGACGCATCATCCATACCGGAGTCACGTCTACAGGTTGCTTCAATAACGCGCGTAAATAACGATCATTCTTCAATTCTGCCATTTGGCTATTCCTACACTTGTTAATTTCCGGCACCTGGGAGGAGTACTGGATGACCGGCAAAGCACCGGGACAAATTCAGGCCTGCGAGTGCAGGCAGTACTCACCCCTGAATCGAGGTTATTCTCGGTTCCTTCAGAGAGCGCCTAGTTTAGCATTTGCGCGATTAAAATAACGATCCTGACGCAATTTCTGTGAACTTATCCCTATCATCTTGACAAGGTTTATAAAAGTTTTCACAAGTTGCAAAAATTCCTCAGATTTTGCGAACAGTCGCACACAGCCAGTTCTGTGTGACAAAAAAATGTTGCATGGGTTCCGCCCCTTTGGTATAAAAACTCTGCGCTAGCAAGAACAATCAAGAAGCTCGCCACATCGAGCCCTGAAAAACTTCATTTACCCGGTTGCAGTTACTGCCACCGGGTTTTTTATTTTCCGCGCAATAACAGTGCGTTTTTATTCACCCGTCACAATATTTAATTCATCAACAATTAGTGATGAACCTCATACTTTTGAATGAGTAGATTCACAAGCCACTATTTATCATCACTTTTCATCTGGTAGCAGCACTCAATTCTGCTGCACTTTCAAAACAACAGAGTGGTAGACCTATTCTCACGCTTTTGCTACCAAAAACAGCAAAATCGACTGAAATCATACAAAGCGTTGAACTGCGTAAAAACAGTTGATCGATCCTTTGCGGGTGGCCTACATTAGTTTCAGGGATGCTGAAAACTACGAGGCTTGCCATGCTGATCAATTTGGAACAGGCGCAACAAAAATGGGGTGGCTCCAACAAGTTAATCGACCAATGGTTGAACAATCGCCGGGTTTTGTTGGTGCAGTACTGTAAAATTGCCGGATTGGCACCTTATGAAGCACCAAGTCGCACACTTCCCCCATTGGAAGAGGTCAAAACCTTCTGCGATCTTCTGGTTGATTATGTTTCTGAAGGCCATTTTGAAATCTATGATCAGGTGGTCAGCGCCTGTGAGAATATTTCAGAAAACTGCCGTACCAAGGCTCATCAGGTCGTCCCCCGCATCAGTAAAACCACAGACGCCGCGCTTGATTTCAACGATAAATATTCCGAATCCGATGACGACGAACTGTTGTACGATTTGGACAAAGATCTCGGCACGCTGATGGAAGCCATGGAAACTCGCTTCGAGCAGGAAGACGAGTTATTGGAGATTGTTTATAGCTACTCCGAAGAGGTTGTTGAAGTTCAGTGAGCTCAACACGTTCAGTGTATAAGGTCGGTAATATGCTGACCTTTTGCGTTTCCGGCATCACCGTCATGCTGTTGACAGAAAAGTCACTTCACCCACTTTACTGATACTGAAATCAAATCTGATCCAAATTCTGCCCGCGACAATTTCAAGCCGCATCAACCTCGAGTCACTAATACCTCCAGCGCGCTATCAAACACCATTGTGATCAATGGAAACAGAGCCCTTACCAGCGACCGCTAAACATATTCACCGGAACCAGCCTCCACCGAACCGCCACTTACACTGTAAATCAAACTGATGACAGATTATTGAACTGCAAGTCATTTGCAGGCACCATCAAACATGTTGCAATTAAGTTGCTGTATTTATGGATTGCGGCAACCAACCACAACAGACACAGCTTCGAAGCCGGACAGTGACGCAACCACAGAGAAATAAGTCAGGGTCTTCACAGCGCGTCTGCATGTAAAGAAATCATTGAGCTCCATCGAACCCACAAAAAATCGGGAGAACAAATGCGCACGACTCTATTTCTGATATCTGGCCTGTGTTTGATGGCATCGCTGCTGATCCTGGCAAAACTGTTCAGCGAGCACTTTCGTTCGGCGCCAAATTGGGCTCTTGGTTTAGCGTCAGTAGTTTGGTTGGCGGCCACCCAGGCAAACATGTGGACGGGTGTGGTTAAGGCAGGCTACTCCGTTATGGAAGAGCTTCCTGTCATGCTGCTGTTGTTTCTGGTACCTGCAGCAATAGCCGTGCTTGTGCGCTGGCGGTATCTGTAATGGAGGGTTTGCATATGGGTAAAGGCAGATTAGAAGCCTTCAGTGACGGGGTACTGGCAATTATCATCACCATTATGGTGCTCGAAATGAAAGTGCCCCATGGCGATACTATGGGCGAGTTATTGCCTCTTGCACCTGTGTTTTTAAGTTATGTGCTGAGCTTTATTTACGTGGGTATTTACTGGAACAATCATCACCACATGCTCCATGCCTGCAATAGGGTCAGTGGCGGGATCCTTTGGGCCAATCTTCATTTACTGTTTTGGCTGTCGCTGTTCCCATTTGTTACCGGCTGGATGGGGGAAAACCATTTTGCTGCTGTGCCTGCAGCACTTTATGGCTTTGTGTTGCTGGCGGCTGCACTTGCCTATTGGCTGCTGCAACAAACCATCATCAAATCCCAGGGCACAGATTCCAGGCTAAAAGTGGCAATTGGCAACGACTGGAAAGGCAAGATATCGCCGGTGCTGTATCTGCTCGGCATTGTATCTGCATTTTGGTGGAACGGAGTTGCGCTGGCGTTTTATGCCCTGGTCGCGCTGCTGTGGCTGGTGCCGGACAGAAGAATAGAAAAATCTCTCGAAATGTAGCCAGGTGTCGGAAGCTATTCTGGATGTCACCACTCTCAGATACGACCGCCTAAACAACATCAGATTGTTGAAAACAAAAAAGCCGGCTTGCGCCGGCTTTTCAACTCACGAAGCGACAGTACTTAGACCGCAGATTGGAAGATCACTGCACCGGCTTTCTTGGTGTAGGACTCAATCTCATCGAAGTTCAGGTAGCGGTAGGTATCGGCCGCAGTAGCGTCGATTTCCTTGGCGTAAACCTGATATTCCTCTGGCGATGGCAGACGGCCCAGCAGGGCGGCTACGGCGGCCAGTTCGGCTGAGGCCAGGTATACGTTCGCACCGGTACCCAGACGGTTCGGGAAGTTACGGGTAGAGGTAGACACCACAGTGGCACCATCGGCTACGCGAGCCTGGTTACCCATACACAGAGAACAGCCCGGAATTTCGATGCGGGCACCGACGCGGCCGAAGATACCGTAGTAACCTTCTTCGGTCAGCTGGTCCTTGTCCATCTTGGTTGGCGGGGCAATCCACAGACGGGTTGGCAGGCTCTTGGCGAACTTGTCCAGTACCTTACCGGTAGCACGGAAGTGACCTATGTTGGTCATACAGGAACCGACGAACACTTCGTCAATCTTGGTGTTGGCAACGGCAGACAGCAGCACGGCGTCGTCCGGATCGTTAGGGGCACACAGGATTGGCTCTTTGATTTCGTTCAGGTCGATTTCGATAACCGCTGCGTACTCGGCATCCTTATCAGCTTCCATCAGCTCTGGGTTCTTCAGCCACTCTTCCATGCCCTTGATGCGGCGCTCGATGGTACGGCGGTCACCGTAGCCTTCAGCGATCATCCACTTGAGCATGACTATGTTGGAGTTCAGATACTCGATGATAGGATCTTTATCCAGCTTGATAGTACAACCGGCGGCAGAGCGCTCGGCAGAGGCATCAGACAGCTCGAACGCCTGTTCAACTTTCAGGTGTTCCAGACCTTCGATTTCGAGAATACGGCCAGAGAAGATGTTCTTCTTGCCCTTCTTCTCAACAGTCAGCAGACCCATTTCGATGGCCTTGTGCGGGATGGCATGCACCAGATCACGCAGGGTGATACCAGGCTGCATTTTCCCCTTGAAGCGCACCAGTACCGACTCAGGCATATCCAGTGGCATTACGCCGGTGGCTGCGGCGAAGGCTACCAGACCGGAACCGGCCGGGAAGGAGATACCGATTGGGAAACGGGTGTGCGAGTCACCGCCGGTACCTACGGTATCGGGCAGCAGCATGCGGTTGAGCCATGAGTGGATAACACCGTCACCTGGACGCAGCGAAATACCACCGCGGTTCATGATGAAGTCAGGCAGGGTGTGGTGGGTGTTCACGTCCACTGGCTTTGGATAAGCAGCGGTGTGACAGAATGACTGCATGGTCAGATCGGCGCTGAAGCCCAGACACGCGAGGTCCTTCAGCTCATCACGGGTCATAGGACCTGTGGTGTCCTGAGAACCAACGGAAGTCATCTTGGGCTCACAGTATTGACCGGGGCGAACACCGGCCACGCCACAGGCTTTACCCACCATCTTCTGGGCCAGGGTGTAACCCTTACCAGTGTCGGCCACGTCCTGAGGACGAACGAACTCGGCAGACGCGCCCAGACCCAACACTTCACGGGCCTTGTCGGTCAAACCACGACCGATGATCAGCGGAATACGGCCACCGGCGCGTACTTCATCGAGCAGCACGTCGGTCTTGAGTTCAAACTCAGAAATCACTTCATCGCTGCCATGGCGACGTACCTTGCCCTCGTAAGGGAAGATATCAATCACATCGCCCATTTCCATCTTGCTGACGTCCAGCTCGATTGGCAGAGCGCCGGCATCTTCCATGGTGTTGAAGAAGATAGGGGCGATTTTGCCGCCCAGACAGAAACCACCGGCGCGCTTGTTTGGTACGAATGGGATGTCATCACCCATGAACCACAGCACTGAGTTGGTGGCAGACTTACGCGAAGAACCGGTACCGACTACGTCACCCACGTAAACCAGTGGGAAACCCTGGGTTTTCAGCTCTTCAATTTTCTTGATTGGGCCAACTACACCTGGCTCATCGGGCACAATGCCGTCACGGGCGTTTTTCAGCATTGCCAGGGCGTGCAGCGGGATGTCCGGACGAGACCAGGCATCCGGTGCCGGAGACAGGTCGTCGGTGTTGGTTTCACCGGTGACCTTGAATACGGTCAAGGAAATCTTGTCAGCCAGTTTTGGACGGCTCAGGAACCACTCGGCGTTGGCCCAGGATTCAACCACTTGTTTGGCGTGAGCATTGCCAGCGTTCATCTTCTCAACCACATCGTGGAAAGAATCGAACATCAGCAGGGTGTGTGACAGGGCTTTTACAGCCAGCGGGGCCAACTTGTCGTTGTCCAATTGATGGATCAGCGGCTCGATATTATAGCCACCCTGCATGGTGCCCAGCAGCTCAACGGCACGCTCAGCGCTCAGGATGGGGGAAGTGGCAGTGCCCTTGGCGACGGCATCCAAGAAACCGGCCTTCACATAGGCAGCTTCGTCAACACCGGGGGGGATACGGTTTTCCAGCAACTCAAGAATAAAGGCTTCTTCACCGGCAGGTGGGTTCTTAACCAGTTCAACCAGCTCGGCAACCTGTTGTGCATCCAGTGGTTTAGGGACAACGCCCTCGGCAGCACGTTCTTCGACGTGTTTACGATATGCTTCTAGCACGGCAACATTCCTCTCTGTTTTGGCGCGCTGCGCCAATCCGTTTCTTTACCGGGACCATCAGCAGGGGGATCGGGTTCATCAATGAACCCCAAACACTTTCGGTCTGCAGCCTGTAGGGCACAGCTGCCACCATCCGTGGCACTCAGAGATGAATGCTTCTGGGTACTTATCAGTTAAGTAAAAAGTGTTTTAAGACCCGTCCTACCTGAGCACAATGGGACTCGCCGGGTGAATTTACCGCCGGCCACACCGATTGGGACTCCGTCAGGTCACACTACTCACACTTTGATTGCTCTTTCACCGCCCCGGAGAATCCGGGCTGGCAGTGGTTCGACCATTCTTGCGGTCGCAGTATACAATAATCCGGGAAAAGTATGAATCAGATCACAACCTTGCGCGAATAAAAAGCCACTGCCGCTGCAAAAATACTCTTTCGCCTGCACAGCGAACATTAGACCATAGTGGCAAACACGCACAAAATTCATTCAATACAAGCCTCTGAATGAGTTCATTACTGTCTTGTGCCCGGACTTTCATGGCATGATGACGGCCTCTTTGGCCACCGGGAACTCAGTGTGACTATTGCATTATCTGCCGTCATCTTCGATATGGACGGTGTATTAATTGATTCAGAACCTTTATGGCAACTGGCTGAGCTGGATGTATTCCATGCACTCGGCCTGCCACTGACACTTGAAGAGACCCATCTCACGACAGGATTGAGAGTCGATCAGTTGGTTGAATACTGGTATGCCCGTATGCCCTGGCCTGACTATGACAATGCCGCTACTGCAAATGCCATAGTGGATGCGGTGGTGCAGCGAATAATGCTTGAAGGCGACGCCATGCCCTTTGTCATGGAAGCGCTGCAGGCTTGCCGGCAAACGGGGTTAAAGATCGGCCTGGCCACCTCGTCACCGATGAAATTGGTCAATGCTGTGCTCGATAAACTGGCAATACGTCACAATTTCGATGCCATTGAAAGCGCAGAGCGGCTCAAGTACGGCAAACCACATCCAGAGGTCTACCTCAACTGCGCAGCCAAGCTGGGGATTGCTGCCACCCAATGCCTGGCAATTGAAGACTCCTTCAATGGTTTGATTGCCGCCAGAGCGGCCAATATGCAGACACTGGTGATCCCACCGGCCGAGCAGGCCTCACAGCCCAGATGGGCCGCCGCTCATCACCAGTTTGAGTCACTGAAGCGGTTACCCGAGTTACTCAACGAACGCTGAACAGACAAAACAATAATGCCGGGCAGTTGCCCGGCATTATGATTCTGAATCAGACCCTTACCAGATCTTGACCCGCTCTTCAGGTGGCAGGTACATCTTATCCCCTTCCTTCACCTCAAAGACTTCGTAGAATTCAGCGATGTTTCTTGGGGTTCCCATGGCACGGAAATGACTGGGTGAATGCACATCTGTCAGCAGACGACGACCCATTTCTTCATCCCGGTATGCCCGGCGCCAGATCTGTGACCAGCCAATAAACAACCGTTGCTCGCCATTCAAACCATCAATGACAGGACTTGGCTTGCCATTCAGGCTCATCTCGTAAGCCCGCAGTGCGACAGTCAGCCCGCCCAAGTCACCGATGTTTTCACCCAGCGTCATATCGCCGTTGACAAATTTGCCGGGCAGCGCTTCATATTGACTGTACTGCTGACTGAGTTGCTTGCCACGCTTCTGAAACTCCTGCTTGTCCTTGTCTGACCACCAGTTGCGCAGGTTACCATCGCCATCGTACTTGGAACCCTGATCATCGAAACCATGACTGATTTCATGGCCGATCACCGCGCCAATACCGCCATAATTCACGGCATCATCAGCCTCCATATTGAAGAATGGCGGTTGCAGAATAGCTGCCGGGAAGACAATTTCGTTGTTGACCGGATTAAAGTAAGCGTTGACCGTTTGCGGAGTCATGTGCCACTCAGTTCGATCAATGGGTTGCCCAAGTTTCGCCAGCATCTCCTTGTATTCGAAACGGGCATGGCGCTCATAGTTACCCACCAGATCGTCGGCTTTGATCTCCAGATCGCTGTAGTCACGCCATTTATCGGGGTAACCAATCTTGTAAGTGAACTTGGCCAGTTTTTCCTGAGCCGCCACCTTGGTTTCAGGGCTCATCCATTCCAGCTCATCAATGCTGACTTCAAAGGCCTTGATGAGATTCTGGATCATCTGCTCCATCCGCTCTTTGGCCTCGGGCTTGAAATGCTCAGCCACATAGGCCTCACCCACCAGCTCACCGATGACCTGATCCGCGGCATCCACGGCATTCTTCCAGCGTGGATTCTGGGCTTCAATTCCCATCAGTGTCTGGCTGTGGAAGGCAAAGTGCAAATCAACAAATTGTTTGCTCAGCAGTTCGGCATAGCCATCTACCAGATGGAAAGTCAGGTAGTCCTGCCACATGCGCACCGGGAAGTTGCCGAACTTCTTGCCAAAAATATCCATGTAAGAGGGCTGACGAACAATCACATCCTGAGTTTTACCCGCCAGGCCAGTTGCCTTGGCGAATGCCTGGTAATCAAAGGCGCCCAGCATTTCAGCGAATTTCTCGACGCTGACCTTGTTGTAACTCTTGTTGGCATCACGGGTTTCAGTGCGACTCCACTGAGCCTGTGCCAGGTGGGTTTCAATCACCTCAACACTGAGCGCTGCGCGGCGGGCGCCATCATAATCCGCGGCGTCGAGCAGCTCTGCGACATACTTGCCCAGCGCGGCACGGGCATTTTTAAACTTCTCATCTGACTTCAGATAATAATCACGGTCCGGCAGCGTCAGCCCGGACTGATTGAAATACACCGCATACTGGCTGGAGTTTTTGGCATCATTGTTGACGTAAAAGCGCAGTGGACCGCCGGTGCCATTGATCAGCAGTTTGCCCATTACCGCAGCGATATCGTCATGGGTTTTGGCTGCAGCAATGTCATTCAGCAGAGGTTTCAGCGGCGCGATCCCCAATGATTCGACCAGCCCTGTATCCATATAACTGGTATAGAAATCACCGATCTTCTGCTCAGTACTGCCGACCTTTTTGTTTTCTTTGGCAGCAGCCTGCTCGATGATTTGCTTCAGGGCATTCTGACTTTGCTCATACAGTTCGGTAAACGTCCCGTAATTGGACTTATCTGCCGGAATGGGAGTATTGGCCAGCCACTTACCGTTGACGCTGTAATAAAGATCATCCTGATGACGCACTTGCGGATCGAAGTGCTGACTGTCTATTCCGGAAACCGGCTCGGCAACGGATGTAGTGGAAGGTTGGGTACTGCAACCTGCAATGCCCAATCCCAGGGCAATAGCAAGCGCCAGATGACTGACTTTCTTCATGAATCTCTCCATATTCTGGATCATTTTTATTATCTGAACGGTATTTTTTATCAGGATTGGCTACCGCTGACAGCAGTAACTGGTCTGGACGCGACAGAGATCACGCCAGACCATTGAATTACTGAATCTTTAAAAGTTTTTGCCGAGGAACAGATAGAAGGCCTTATCCCCGGTATCTGCCAGACCTATCCCCAACGCGGCAGGCCCCAGCACAGTATCAGTGCCCAGATACAGACTGGATGCGTAAATGAGGTCATTAAGCTTTATTTGCTCCGCCAGCTGCCATACATTGCCGGCCTCCAGACTCACCCCCAAATACAGAGGGAATTCAGTCATCCCCAACGCATCACGGCCCAGATCGTACTGATAAATCATCGCCCCAAACAGCATATGAGGCCCCAGCAGTGCATTCTTGTTGTAACCGGACAGATTGAGGAAACCACCAAGTTCAGACTGGTGCACTGAATACACCCCATCCTTGCTGATGGTCGAAAACGCCAGCTTGCCCACAAAGGCATGACTGTTCACGCTGACAGCCCCTTTCCAGTCGCCATCGATCTGCAATGATACATCTGAGGACTTATCAACCAGGTCACCACTGAGCTCGTCACGGCGCCAGTACACATTCATGTTGAAACGATTGCCACTGGTGGGAAAGCTGATGGAATCGAGCGTGTCATACCCCAGCGACAGATACCCCCCCCAGGAGTTGTAGTGGAAGGTTTCCCGCTGCAGACTTTCGTTTTTAATCTCTCCCCACTCCGACAACACACCCAGTTCCAACTGCCCGGCGGTAGCATAGTTGTAACCAAGGCCGGCAAAGAGCTCAAAGCTCAGCTTGTCGAACTTGGCAATCCGTACATTGTCTTCATACAGTTCCCAGTTGTTGATGGCATATTCGGCGGTAGCCTGGGTATAAAATAATTGCTCAGACTCCAGTGGCTGATAGAACTGGGTACCGATCAGTTTTTCAGAACCCAATCTGAGTTCATTGTGCCATTGCCCACCATTTTGAGTGATGTCCGTCAGGGTATACGCCATATCCAGAGTAATGGTCGAGTTCTGGGTAAAATCATCTTCCCAGTTCAGGCCAAGTTTGAAATAGTCCGGTCCCCAGGATTTTGCCCGGGTCACCATCACTAACTCCCGGCCGCTGGGAGTGTCCCTGAATTCAGCATTCACCCGCTCAAAATGATTCAGGGCATAGACCCGCTCGATACCCGCATCGAGCATGGATTTGTCAACCACCTGCCCCTGCGTCAGGCCCAGAGTATCCAGGATCAGCGTGTCACTGACGCGGGAGTGATTCTCCAGCACTACCCGCACCAGCGGCAGTTTCAAATCCCGCTGCCACTGCGCCCTTCGCTGCAGCTTTTGCTGCAAATATTGCTGATAGTCTTCGTCAGATACGCTCAGCGTCATTAACTTCCTGTGCTCGGCAAGTGCGGCAGTAATCCCCATGGGCAATACCTGCGGCATGATGGTGAAGTCAGTGGTACTCATTTGCCCCACATCCGGGCGTATCAGAATATCCCGGTCGGTCAGTAATGCCTTTTGCCGCTCGGTACTGGCATTGGTCAACATAGTGGAAAGCTGGTTAAGCACTGCCACTGTACTGTCCAGTTGGTTTTTGCCCACCAGCGCAGAGCCGATGTCCACCGCGATAACTATATCTGCGCCCATGGCTTTCACCACATCCACCGGCATGTTATTGGCTATCCCGCCATCCACCAGCAGATGACCATCGACCTCCGCCGGCTGCAGCGCACCAGGGACGGTGGCAGATGCCTGCATGGCCGCTACCACACTGCCCCGTGACAGCACGAAAACGTCGCTGGTCACCAGATCGGTTGCTACTGCCCGATAAGGGATCGCCATATCACTGAAACTGGTGTATTCAGGCACCAGATTGGTGGCATTGCGCAGCAGGATCGACATGGTTTGCCCCTGCAACAGACCATTGGGCACCTTCACTTCACCGTCGCTGTAGCCGACATTGATAGGGATGTTGTACTGATCGCGAAACTGTTTGTCGCGGTAACTGAGGTCCTGTCTGGGAATGGTGTCTGAGTAGCCCTCTGCCCAGTCAGTCCCCATCATGATGGCTTCAATCTCGGTCGCACTGTATCCCAGTGCATACATGCCACCGACGAAAGCGCCAATACTGGTACCGGCGACATAGTCCACCGGGATCTGGTAGGCTTCCAGCACCTTGAGTACACCTATGTGAGCGGCACCTTTGGCACCGCCACCGCTGAGTGCCAGGCCTACTTTGGGGCGCTGGTCCTGAGCCAGGGCTGGCAGAACCTGTACCATAACCAGCAACGAGACAATAAACCGGCACAAATACTTCATAGGGGCTCAACATTGGGTGGAAGAATAGTCAGGCATTGTAACGACTTGCCATCGGTGCGCAAATAAGATGCAGCAACTTTGCACTATGCCCGGTCAGACAGGGAAGAAACCGACAACCGTTTCAGATAAGCATCCATCTCTATGGCTGGCATGGGTTTGGAGAAGTAATAGCCCTGAATCGTGTAACAACCGCGAACATAGGCCTGCTCCAGCTGTTCATGAGTCTCAACCCCCTCAGCCACCACATCCAGCTTCAGGTTACGGGCCAGTTCCACAATACTGGATACAATCGCCTGATCCGACACATTGTGGACAATATCGATAAAGAAAGTACGGTCAATCTTCAGGCTATTAACCTCAAAATGCCGCAGGTAAGCCAGCGAAGAGTAGCCAGTGCCAAAGTCATCAATCGCCACTTTGACCCCAATCTCAGCCAGCTTGCGCAAATGTTCCTGAGCCAGCGCCACCTCTTTCATCAACACCCCTTCGGTGATTTCCAGTTCGAGGTTTTCCGGCAACATGCGGGTTTCTTTGAGAATACGTTTGACCCCCTCCACAAAATCCGCTGAACGGAAATGAGCAGCCGAGATATTCACTGCCACATACAGGGGAACCGCCAACAATTCACACCACTTCTGTCCCAGCGTGCAGGCTTCCCGCAGCACCCATAAATCCAGTTGTTTCACCAGGCCACAGGACTCCGCGATGGCAACAAAGATATCAGGCCGGATAAACCCCTCTGTCGGATGCTGCCACCTGAGCAGAGCCTCAATGCCCACCAGCTGCTCCTGTCCGTCACGAATATTAATCTGGGGCTGAAAGTACAACTCAAAATCGGCGTTTTCCAGCGCGCGCCTGAGTTCAGCTTCAAGCCGCAGATGATAAAGCGCCTCGGCATTGCGCTCGGAAGAAAAATACTGAAAGTTGCCCCGGCCTTCTTCCTTGGCGTGATACATGGCCTGATCCGCGTATTTGATCAGCGCCTCCGGCTGGGACGCATCGTCCGGCCAAATACTGATACCAATACTGGCTGACAGGTAAAACTCTCGACCATAAAGCTCAAACGGCAACGTCATTTGCTGCAATATGGTTTCCGCCAGCCGATTGATCCCGTCCAGGTTACCCGCATCCCGTGCCAGCACCACAAACTCATCACCACCAAAACGACACAGGGTATGCTCAGATTCCATGCATGCCTGCAACCGCGAAGCGGCCTCGACCAGCAACGCATCTCCCATACCATGCCCATAGGAGTCGTTAACGTGTTTAAAGCGGTCAAGGTCTAGGAACAGCAGCGCCAGTTTCTCATCTGTCTGGCCGGCCTGCAGCATGGCCTTCATCAATCTGGCACCAAACAACGTGCGGTTGGGCAACCCGGTCAACATGTCGTAATTGGCCAGGCGGCGAAGGTCTGCCTCACTGCGCTTGCGCTCACGAATATCGGAAAAAACCACGACATAATGCACTGTGTTTTTGCTGCCATCACTCATGGCTGAAGCGTTCAGCCACACAGGGCAGGCACCATCCGGCACCGCCAGTTCAAGCTCACCGCTCCAGCCACGCTGCCCATTCACTTCACGGAACAATTCGTCATCCAAATTGGCGATCGTCAGCAAACTGCTGAAACTGCGCCCTTCCAGTCCTTCCCCCAGCAAACTCAGCGCCGAGCGGTTGGCTACCGTAATATCCCGTTTGTCATCCAGAATAAGCACACCTTCTGCGGTGTATTCAAAAGCACTGGCCAGCAGTTTTGCCTTGCTCTGTAAATCACGGATAGCACTGATATCACTGTAAATACCGACAATCCGCTGCAATTGTCCCTCATCATCAAGCAGGCTTTTACCCCGGATCCGCATCCATCCGGCACTGCCATTGCTCTGCATAAACTTGAACTCAGACTCAAACTTGGAAAGCTCACCATCGCGTAAACGCTGACATAACTGAAGAAACTCCTGCTGATCATCCGGATGCAATCTGAGCGACTCGGGACGAATCTCGATGGTTTGCTTCTGGCTGCCCAACAAGCCACTGCGATTGCTCACAAACGCCTTGTCGACATCTGCATGCCATTCCCACAATTCTGAGTCGCTGCCATCCAGCGCCTGCAACAGCTTCTCTTCACTGGCTCGCAATCTGGCGTTCAGGGATCTTGCCCGGTTCAATTGCTGTTGCCGCACCCATCCCAAAGAACCGAGCAGCAGCAGTACCACTGCCACCACCAGCACTCTGAACCAGAATGACTGCCACCACTTAAACCCAATACTGAAACTGAACAACTGCGGCTTATCAGACCATACGCCATCCAGCCGTTGCAGCACTTCCAGTTGATAGTCTCCTGGCTGCAGGTTATTCAGGGTCAACTGAGTTTGTCCATAAAGGGGCAGATATCCGCCCTCCCCCTGATTGCGGCGACTCAACAGACGATACTTCAACTCCAGTGGCTGAGCATTCCAGAAATTATCACCCGTCAACTGGATACGTACGACCTGAGTACCGGGCGCCAACATAACCGGTTGGCGGGGCAAAAACTGCATTTCGCTGCCATCAGCCCCCAGCACCTGCACAGACTCAAGCAAAAGACGGTTATCCCGGCTTTGTACCGGCATGCGATCCAGATCCATCAGCATGACGCCATCAGTGGAACCTACATACACCTTGTCATCTTCAACGTGCGCCAGCGCTCCCTGATTAAACTCGGAAACCGGCAGGCCATTCCTGGGACTGATATTCATAAACCGATCGCCCCCCTTGCGCTGCCATACCAGCGTCCGGGTACAACCAATCAGGTTGTAATTCAGGGTTTGCCCCATGAATAACACTGAACTGCAGGGAATAGCGGCAGCCAGCGGTGTCAGGCGTTGTCCATCAAATACCTGCACACCTTTCTCATAGGTTCCTATCCAGAGTTGGCCGGGCGAAGGCTCCAACAGCGCAGAAGGCGTCAACTCCTCATCCCGCTCAAGCAGTGTGCGCAAAGAGGTAAACTGAGTCAGTTTGCGATCAAAATAGCCAAGCGTTTTTTCACCACCTATCCAAAGCCGTCCCTGACTGTCACGGTTGATGAAATGAATTGTCAGGCCGGTAAACCCCTTGGGATCATCTGCCAGCTCATAACGCATAACCTGATTGGATGCCGTGTCCCAATAAAACACACCATCAAAACTGCCAATCCATATCCGTCCGGGAATCACAGGATCGTTATAGAGCAAGGCGGACGCCTGCAGCCCATCAGGCATATCGGTCTTGAGCCAGGACGCCAGCCTCTGCCCCTGATAAGTAGCCTCATCAACCCGGTACAGCCCCTGAGTGGTTGCCAGCAGCAGTGTCCAGTTATCCAGGCGGGTAATACCGTAAACCGAATCCTCCCGGGACAAATCCGGCAGACTTATGGATAGCCGCTGGCGTCGCTGGCGGTCTACGTAATGAGCACCGCCTTCGGTGCCAAGCCACAGATTCTGCCCCTCAGGCAGGATCCACCAGGCCGTATTGTTGGGCAATTCATAGGGAGTCTGATTGTTAATACTTTCAAGCAAATAATCAGGTTCAGGTGCCATCAGCACCACTCCGTCGCCATTGCCTCCTGCCCAAATCAACCCTGCCGGGTCCCGCGCGATGGCGTATACCGAACTGATTCCAGCCCGGCTGACCGCCAGCTCGGCATAATCCCGGGCAACCTCCTCACCGGGACGCCAGGTGAAAAGGCCATTGCCTGAGGCCAGCCAGATTTTGCCTTCCCGATCCTGGGTCACCCCATACAGGCTATCCTGAACCTCGGGCTGAAACTCCAGCGCCTGACTGCCGGGATCCAGCCTCGCCAGCCCCACAGAGGTGGCAATCCAGACAGTACCGTCGGCGCCCTGATACAGGCTGCGCAGACGAACCTCCTGAGACTGCCACAGTGTTTTCTCAATCTCGCCCTCAGCCGATACCAATTGCAGATGGTGTTGACTGGCCATCAACCAGGCCCCTTGCCACTGTTCCACATCCAGCCAACGCTCATAGGGATTGACCGCAGGCAGAGTGAAGCCTGAGTCCAGAGATAGAGTCATCAGATCCAGTTGCCAGAAATGTCCATCTTCAGTGATCAGCGCAAATCGCCCATCGGCGAGCACTTCCACATCGGCCAATACGCGTTTGCCAAATTCAGGCAGCAGTGTTTCCCCCAGTGGCACGAACTCGTTGCGATCGACATGAAACAGCAGAGTCTGTTCGTTGGTCGCCACCAGCAATGTTGAAGGGGTCAGCGGAAATACCCGCCAGAAGATATCACCACCAAAGGAGTACAGCTTGTCACTGCTTTGCTGCCGGTCAACCCGGCGGGTTTGAGTTTGACTGACCCTAAACAGGCCATATTCAGAGGCGATCCAGGCATAACCCTGCTGATCGAAGTTGATATGCTGCACTATGCCATTGAACAGCAAGCCATCGCGGGGCCCTATCACCCGATGCACTTTGTTGTACGCCCATACCTGGGCTGAGAGGATACTTGCCAGAACAAGAATGAACAGTGGCAATCTGGAAAATCGCATAGTGTCCGGTCGTGGTTATTCGAGTCCGTGCCGTCAGGCATTGTCTTTGGGTTCGGCAGATCTAAGCCAATAATCGCTTTAACCTGTAAAACCTTACTCACTAAACATTAGGCGATAATTCAAAGTTTTTCTGAAAAAAAAGACGCTCAAATGAGCGTCTTTTCAAAGTGTGCAATCAATCGATTACTTGTTCTTTTTAGCCTTTGGATTCGGCAGATCGGTAATCGAACCTTCATAGATTTCAGCGGCCAGACCCACAGACTCATGCAGCGTTGGGTGAGCATGAATGGTCAGAGCGATATCTTCGGCATCACAGCCCATTTCAATCGCCAGACCAATTTCACCCAACAGCTCGCCACCATTAGTACCGACGATGGCACCACCAATGATGCGATGGCTGTCTTTGTCGAAAATCAGCTTGGTCATGCCGTCAGCCGCATCAGAGGCGATGGCGCGGCCACTGGCAGCCCATGGGAAAGTCGCGGTTTCATAGGCAATGCCCTGCTCTTTGGCTTCCTTCTCAGTCAGACCCACCCAGGCCACTTCAGGATCGGTATAAGCAATGGATGGGATAACCTTAGGATCGAAGTAATGCTTCATACCGGCAATCACTTCTGCAGCCACATGGCCTTCATGCACACCTTTGTGTGCCAGCATTGGCTGACCCACGATATCGCCGATAGCATGGATATGAGCCACATTGGTGCGCATCTGCTTGTCTACCTTGATAAAGCCACGCTCATCCACGTTAACACCGGCTTTTTCGGCGTCGATCAGCTTGCCATTTGGCGTACGGCCAATGGCCACCAGCACGGCGTCATAACGCACAGGCTCTGAAGGGGCTTTCTTGCCTTCCATCGACACATAGATACCGTCTTCTTTGGCTTCAACCGCAGTGACTTTGGTTTCCAGCATCAAGTTGAATTTCTTGCTGATCTTCTTGGTGAAGGTGCGAACCACATCTTTGTCGGCAGCCGGGATCACCTGATCCAGCATTTCCACCACGTCGATCTCAGTTCCCAGAGCATGGTAAACAGTACCCATTTCCAGACCGATAATACCGCCACCCATCACCAGCAGCTTGCCAGGTACTTCTTTCAGTTCCAGCGCATCGGTAGAGTCCCAGATACGTGGGTCTTCATGAGGAATAAATGGCAGTTGGATTGGACGGGAACCGGCAGCGATAATAGCGTTGTCGAATTTCACTGTGGTCACAGTGCCGTCTGCAGCAGTCACATCGATGCTGTTGGCACTGGAAAACTTACCCAGACCGTTGACTACTTTGACTTTACGCATCTTGGCCATGCCACCCAGACCACCGGTCAGCTGACCGATAACCTTTTCCTTATAAGCGCGCAGCTTATCCAGATCGATTTGCGGTGCACCGAAAGTCACCCCGTGCTCGGCCATCACATGGGCTTCTTCAATCACTTTGGCAACGTGCAGCAACGCCTTGGAAGGGATACAACCCACATTCAGGCACACACCACCCAGAGTGTTGTAACGCTCAACGATCACAGTCTCCAGACCGAGATCCGCCGCGCGGAATGCCGCAGAATAACCGGCAGGACCGGCACCCAATACCACTACCTGAGTTTTGATTTCGTTACTCATGATTTCCTCTAATCTTTATTCATTCCGTTTAGCGGCAGCACCTTAGTCACTGATTTGCCTGCTGGTAAGGTGTCCGCATTTTAACCCTTGTTTGATGCCGATCACAATCATTGCCGGAGTGCATCGGTCAAACAAATGGCTGCCATTACTGGCAGCCATTGGAAGGTCACGGTTACAAAACGAGCTTGCGTATGTCTGAAAGTACACCGCTCAGGAAGGTGACAAACTTGGCACCCTCAGCACCATCAATCACTCGGTGATCATAGGACAGGGACAGCGGCAGCATCAAACGAGGCTCAAACTCTTTACCATTCCACTTGGGTTTGATGTCTGACTTGGACACACCCAGAATGGCTACTTCGGGCGCATTCACAATCGGCGTAAACGCTGTGCCACCCAAACCGCCCAGGCTGGAGATGGTAAAGCAACCACCCTGCATATCTGCCGCGGTCAGCTTGCCGGCACGGGCCTTTTTGGAGATTTCCATCAGCTCGCGCGACAGCTCGTGAATACCTTTCTTGTTCACGTCACGCACCACAGGCACAACCAGGCCATTGGGCGTGTCTACCGCGATACCTATGTTCACGTACTTCTTGAGGATCAGGTTTTCACCATCTTCAGACAAAGACGCATTGAAGGATGGGAAAGCTTCCAGACCTTTAGCCACTGCCTTCATGATGAACACCAACGGGGTGATCTTCATACCGGAATCCTTTTTGGCTTCCGCGGCATTTTCAGACTTGCGGAAGTCTTCCAGTTCGGTAATATCGGCTTCATCGAACTGGGTCACATGAGGGATCATCACCCAGTTGCGATGCAGGTTGGCACCACTAATCTTTTTGATGCGTGACAGTGGCTGAACTTCGGTTTCACCAAACTTGGCAAAATCGACCTTAGGCCATGGCAACAGCCCCAGACCAGCACCGTCGTTACCTGAGGCAGACGCAGCGCCGGATTCCAGACGCTTGAGCGCGTCTTTGATGTAGGTCTGAACGTCTTCCTTCACCACCCGACCTTTGCGACCGGTACCTTTGACCTTCGCCAGGTTCACCCCGAATTCACGGGCCAGACGACGGATAACCGGCGAGGCATGGGCATACTCAGTATTGGCCACAAAGCCTTCATCGCCCTTGGCCGCACCGGCAGCCTGAGGAGCTGCGCTCGCCTGTGGGGCAGACGCAACCACAGGTGCGCTGACAACAGCCGCAGGAGCGGCCGGCGCACTGCCTTCAACGGTAAAGGTCATGATCAGTGAGCCGGTTGACACCTTGTCACCTGTGCTGACTTTAATCTCTTTCACTATGCCGGCAAATGGCGCGGGAACTTCCATCGAAGCCTTGTCACCTTCCACAGTGATCAGCGATTGATCGGCTTCGACCCGATCCCCCACAGCCACCATCACTTCAGTCACTTCCACTTCATCGCCACCGATATCAGGCACATTCACATCCTGAACACCGGCAGCCACCGCAGCCTGAGCCACTGGCGCAGGGGCTTGAGCGGAGGCGGCAGCTGGCGCAGCGCCTGCCACAGGGGTGCCTGCCACTTCAAATACCATGATCAGCGATCCGGTAGACACCTTATCTCCCGCCGCGACCTTAATCTCTTTCAGCACGCCGGCAAACGGTGCTGGCACTTCCATTGAGGCTTTATCGCCCTCAACAGTGATCAGCGACTGATCCGCGGCAATGCTGTCGCCAACGGCCACCAGCACCTCGGTCACTTCCACTTCATCGCCGCCGATATCTGGCACATGCACTTCTTTTTGCTGCGCAGCCACTGGCGCTGCGGCTTGTGCAACCGGAGTGGCCGTCTGTGCCACAGGGGCCGCCTCAGCGACAGCGGCACCTGCCACGTCAAACACCATGATAAGAGAACCGGTAGCGACCTTGTCACCCAGATTCACTTTAATTTCTTTTACAGTCCCGGCCACGGCGGCAGGAACTTCCATGGAGGCCTTATCACCTTCAACAGTGATCAGCGGCTGCTCCAGTGCAACCTGGTCACCAACACTGACGAGGATCTCAGTGACTTCAACCTCATCACCGCCGATATCAGGTACAAAAATTTCGATAGCCATGAATGTGCCTCTTATGCGTACAGTGGGTTCATTTTCTGAGTGTCGATACCGAATTTGGCGATGGCATCTGCCACAACCTGCCTGTCGATTTCGCCACGCTTGGCCAGTTCAGTCAGGGCGGCCACCACCACATAGCTGGCGTTCACCTCGAAGTGACGACGCAGATTCTCACGGCTGTCACTGCGACCGAAACCATCAGTACCCAGTACCCGGAATGATGCTGCCGGTACAAACGCCCGCACCTGCTCAGCATAATTTTTGATGTAGTCAGTCGCCACGATGGCAGGCTCAGTACCCATCACAGTAGCGATGTAAGGCACCTGCTCAGCAGCCAGCGGATTGAGCATGTTGTGACGCTCACAGGCCTGACCGTCGCGGGCCAGCTCGTTGAATGAGGTGACGCTGTACACATCACTGCCCACACCATACTCTTCGCTGAGGATCTGCGCAGCCTTACGCACTTCATTCAAAATAGTGCCTGAGCCCATCAGCTGTACCTTGCCCTTACCACCGGCCAAAGTTTCCAGCTTGTAGATACCCTTACGGATACCCTCTTCCACACCCTCAGGCATAGCAGGCTGGGCATAGTTCTCATTCATCAGCGTCAGGTAGTAGAACACGTTCTCCTGATCCGGGCCGTACATGCGGCGCAGACCATCCTGCACAATAACGGCCACTTCATAGGCATAAGTCGGGTCGTAAGAGATACAGTTAGGGACGGTACCGGCCAGAATATGGCTGTGACCATCCTCATGTTGCAGACCCTCACCATTCAGCGTGGTACGACCGGCGGTGGCACCCAGCAGGAAGCCGCGGGCCTGTTGATCACCCGCCATCCACGCCATATCGCCCACACGCTGGAAGCCGAACATGGAGTAGTAGATGTAGAACGGGATCATCGGCAGGTTGTTGGTGCTGTAAGAGGTCGCAGCAGCCACCCATGAAGACATGGCACCCAGCTCGTTAATCCCTTCCTGCAGTACCTGACCTGAGGTCGCTTCTTTGTAGTAAGAAACGATATCGCGGTCCTGCGGCGTATAATTCTGACCGTGCGGGTTGTAAATACCAATCTGACGGAACAGACCTTCCATACCGAAGGTACGGGCCTCATCGGCAACGATTGGCACTATGTGCTTACCCACGCCCTTGTCTTTCAGCAGCACATTCAGTGCCCGCACAAAGGCCATGGTGGTGGAGATTTCGCGCTTCTGCTCTTCCAGCAGCGGCTCGAACACTTCCAGCTCAGGCATCACCAGTTCCTGGGAGAAACGTGGCAGACGCTTGGGGGTGTAACCGTGCAGCGCCGCGCGGCGCTCATGCAGATACTTGTGCTCGGCACTGCCCTCTTCCAGGGTCAGGTAAGGCAGATTGTTCACGTCTTCATCGGTCAGCAGATCCTGCAGACCCAGACGGTTACGCAGCTGCAGAACATGGCTCATGTCCATCTTCTTCACCTGGTGAGCAATGTTCTTGCCCTCTGCGGCATCACCCATGCCGTAACCTTTCACGGTTTTCGCCAGGATCACGGTTGGACGATCTTTGGTATCCTGCGCGGCCTTGAAGGCGGCAAACAGCTTGGATGGCTCATGACCACCACGCTTGAGCGCGAAGATCTCATCATCTGTCATGTCGGCAACCAGTGCCGCCGTTTCAGGGTACTTGCCGAAGAAGTGTTCACGCACGTAAGCGCCATTCTTGGACTTGTAAGTCTGATAGTCACCGTCAACGGTTTCGTTCATCAGCTGCAGCAGCTTGCCAGTGGTGTCTTTGGCCAGCAGCTTGTCCCAGCCACGGCCCCAAACTACTTTGATCACGTTCCAGCCGGCGCCTTTGAACAGACCTTCCAGCTCCTGAATGATCTTGCCGTTACCCATTACCGGGCCGTCCAGACGCTGCAGGTTACAGTTGATCAGGAAGCACAGATTATCCAGCTTCTCACGGGCGGCAAAAGAAATCGCGCCACGGCTTTCCGGCTCATCCATCTCGCCATCACCCAGGAAGGCATATACCCGCTGGTTGGAGGTGTCTTTCAGACCACGACCATTGAGGTATTTCAGGAAACGGGCTTGATAAATAGCAGAGATAGGACCCAGCCCCATGGATACGGTCGGGAATTGCCAGAATTCAGGCATCAGCTTGGGATGCGGATATGAAGGAATCCCCTTGCCATCCACTTCCTGACGGAAGTTATCCAGCTGCTCAGCGGTCAGACGACCTTCCACAAATGCGCGGGCATAAATCCCCGGAGCGATATGCCCCTGGTAATACACCAAATCACCGCCATCCACGTCATTGGGGGCGCGGAAGAAGTGGTTGAAACAGGTCTCATAGAAAGCAGCTGAAGACTGGAACGAAGCCATGTGGCCACCCAGTTCAAGATCTTTCTTGGAGGCGCGCAGCACTATCATGATGGCATTCCAGCGAATGATTGAGCGAATGCGGCGCTCCAGATTCACATCACCGGGATAAGCGGGCTCCTGCGCAGCAGGAATGGTGTTGACATAATTGGTGGTAATGCCGGTAGGCATATCCACACCGTCAAGGCGGGCCTTATCCAGCACCTGCTCCAGCAGATACTGGGCACGCTCGACACCTTCTTCACGGACCACGGATTCAAGAGCGGCCAGCCACTCCCGGGTTTCAGTTGGATCAAGATCTTGCAGCAAATGTTCAGACATGAGACTGTCCTTATTTACACGTATTAAGTGGAATTGACGACTGCCCTGCTTCCCGGCGGATTACACACCGCCCTTCATGCGACGCAAACTGCGCTGCAAACGACTGTCTTCTTCTCTGACAGCGAGCATCACCTCTTCGATGTAGCTCAGGTGTTCGTTTGACGCTTCACGTGCCGCATGGGGGTCACGACGAACAATCGCTGCCAACAGGCCGCGACGGTGTTCATTGGCAATGGTGGAAGCTTCCTGGCGACGGCTCAGAAGCTCCAGGTTCTGCGCTATGTTCTTTTCAAGCACAGTGGATAAACTCAATACCAGATGCAACATGGCCACATTGTGGGAGGCCTCGGCAATGGCGCGATAGAAACGCACAATCGCTGCGGCTTGCTCCTCAATACCCTTGGCCGCTTCCACTTCGAGGATCATCCGCTTGATATTCTGCATATCGGCATCAGTTCCCCGCAGGGCAGCAAAGTAGGCCATCATACCTTCAGTGGCATGACGGAACTCCAGAAGGTCATACTGACTCTCAGGATCGTTGTGCATCAGTTCTACTACGGGATCGGCAAGACTCTGCCAGAGCTGTTCCTTAACATAGGTACCACCACCCTGGCGACGACTTAACAAACCTTTGGCTTCCAGTTTCTGGATGGCTTCGCGCAGAGAAGGACGGGATACTTCGAACTGAATGGCTAACTCACGCTCAGGCAAGAGTTTTTGCCCTGGCTGCAAGCTGCCTTCGAGGATCATCCGCTCCAGTTGCTGCATAATCACATCTGAAAGCTTGGGTTGGTTAATTTTGCTATAAGCCATTTGGGCCTCAGCTCCTTTGTCAATTGGTCTTACCAATTTATATGAGTGAGCGCACTTTATCAAATCACACTTTTACTGTCCATAGCGTGACGCTGGTCAAACCAAGCTGCAAACCGTGAATCACACCAAACAAATCAACAAAGGCGGGCGAACAACACCAAAAACAATGACCAAAATCAATGCTCGATTATTTTTCAACCAAAAACCATCAAACATTGGCAGAATCTGGCCTGTTATGCCAATAAATCGGCTGCTAAGGCGCGTGACAGAGGGGAAGAAGTGAACAGTCGGATACCTGCTTGTAATCGATTTGTTCCCGGCAAGGTTAACTGAAAAATAATTCATTTGCAGCGCTCGACCGCTGTTTTTTTGACCAAACAATCCTCGCTTGTGTAGCGATTCAACCGGTCACTGACATCCCGTCTTAACCGGCCTTGTCTTCAGCCTGAAGGCAGCCGCAGCGTCGCGATTCAGGCTCAGGGATTACCCGGCCTCAGAGGATGGCATCAGCGCTATTGCGCCAACGGCCGCTAAAGAGTCATTGACGATATCAATGATATCAATGAAAAACAGGGACAGGGCAGCTCTCATCGCTCAGAGCTGCCTTGTTATAACTCAGCTGACCACGCCAAAGATAGTTGCCAACGACAACACACACACCAGCAAAATGAAGTTGCGTTTACTCAGCGCCAGCATGGCGATAGTGGGTTGCAGACTGATACTGTCATTCTGCTCACAGGACTGAGGCTCCGCCGCCATCGCGGTCTGCACTATGATCTCCCTCGCAGAGCAGCCCGGTTGCATCACCAGTTTACGCCACACCTCAATGGATTTGCTGAATTCACCACACAGCACAAAACCAAAGGCGAACAGGCGCGCGGGGATCCAGTCCAGCAGAAACAGCAGCTCATCCACCAGAGGCAGCTCCAGCTTGCGCTTGAGTTTCTCCTCGCTGTAGTAACGCACAGTACAATACAGCACTGCGCCAATGGGACCAGCAAGAATGAAGTACAGCGCGACCGCACCGTAATAACGATAGTTGGTCCAGGCCACGCTCTGCCCCACTCGATTGGCAAGCTCACAGGGATCAACGGCATCCAGACAATCGCTGCACTCCAGCTGCCCGGCGTAATGGTAGCAGGCCTGGGTATCTCCCCGGCAGGCCGCCTGCACATAGCGTTTAAACGCATCCCGCTGCGCTTTGTGGGTAAAACACAGCACTGCGACCGCAACCCACAGCATCAATGAAAAAGCGCCCCAGAATAGCCCGGCCACAATCCAGCTGAGCAGGTACAGCGCCAATGCAGGTAACAGCAGCGCCAGAGCCATCATCCCGGCAGACTTTATCTGTTCATCCCGAAACAGGTTGCGGTGATACAGTCCCAGTAAATGATCAAACTGCAGATTGGCGGGCAGCACCTTGAGGCGCTCCACCAAAATCGCGATCAACAGAGAAAACAACGCCATGTGTTATTCATCCTTACTCGTTGCGCCGGGCACCGCCCCGGCAATTGCGGCCAGATAACCTGACCAGTCAAAACAGGGCCCCGGATCTGTCTTTCTGCCCGGAGCGATATCACTGTGACCCACAATCCGCGAGGCGGTAATCTGCGGATAACGGCCCATCAACCAATCGGTCAAACCAACCAGCTGCTGATACTGCTCTTTGGTAAACGGCAGATTGTCCGTCCCTTCAAGCTCAATCCCCACCGCAAAGTCATTACAATGACTGCGTCCCTGAAAGCTCGATACCCCGGCATGCCAGGCGCGTTCATCGCAACTGACATACTGCACCAGCTCGCCATCCCGCCGGATCAGAAAGTGGGCGGAAACCTCCAGTCCCTGTAAATCGGCAAAGCTCTCATGGGCATGACAGTCAAGCGTGCCGCAAAACAACGCATCCACATACGGCGTACCAAACTGACCTGCCGGCAAACTGATATTGTGGATCACCAGCAAACTCACCTCAGCCGCAGGACGGGCGTTAAAGTGAGGCGAGCGCACCACTTTTGCCTGCGGATACCAGCCACAAACCTCGTTCTCTGCCACCAAGCGCAGTCCTCATCGGGATGAAGTCTAAATTAATTCAATACTCTACCAGTTTTATGACAGCGACAATAGCCACCCTGCCTGCATCCATGACGCGGCGCAGAGCCTGTTTCACTGCGCAAAGTATGCTAACCTTGTCGCCGCTTCTAATCGCCCGCTTTTATTGCCCTTAATGAAGGAATGTCACATGTTGGAAAATGATATCCGCCTGAGCGTCAAGGCCGCACTGGACGAAGATTTGGGTCAACAGGATGCCATCAGTGGCGACATCACCGCACAGCTTATTCCCATTGACAGGTACGCCGAGGCTGCACTTATCACCCGAGAAGAAGGGGTGTTCTGCGGCAAAGCCTGGGCTGAACAGGTATTCAATCAGCTGGGTGGCCAGGTTGCCCTGCACTGGCATGTGGATGATGGCGATCTGCTGCTGCCCGGCCAATTACTGTGTGAACTGTCCGGTCCGGCACGCACCATTTTGACCGGCGAGCGCACCGCCATGAACTTTATTCAGACATTGTCCGGCGTCGCGACCCTGACCAAACGTTATGTCGATAAACTGGCCGGTACCCATACCCAGCTGCTGGATACCCGCAAGACCCTGCCGGGACTGCGCACTGCCCAGAAATATGCAGTCACCTGTGGTGGTGGCAAAAATCACCGTATCGGCTTGTACGACGCCTTCCTGATCAAAGAAAACCACATCATGGCCTGTGGCAGCATTAAGGCCGCCGTCGCCACCGCCCGCAAATTGCATAGCAACAAACCGGTGGAGGTTGAAGTGGAATCCCTTGATGAGCTGAAACAGGCATTGGACGCAGGCACCGACATCATCATGCTGGACAATTTCGATATCACCATGATGATCGACGCCGTAGGCATCAACAACGAATACAAGGCCAAAGGCGCGGGAGCCAAACTCGAGGTGTCGGGTAACGTGACGCTGGATACCCTGCGCAGCTTCGCCGAAACCGGTGTTGATTTCATTTCAGTTGGCGCGCTGACCAAACATGTACGCGCTCTGGATTTATCGCTGCGACTGAAAAACTGACGTCCACACAGCATTTTCCCGGCCGGATAACTTCAAAAGTTTATCCGGCCTTTTTATTTCGCCGGAAATAAACCAGTAATCAAAATGACCGCAATAAAATAGTCATTTCACCAATATATTTAACTGGTCGATTCAACTTAATAAGAATATTAACCTGTTATTGGAGTTCGGTATTTTTCCGTCACCCTTTGCGCCTGCGTCAACAATCCGTTCACCCGCCATAATTCAGTTGTTTATCAAACACCTGAACACAACTAAATTTCAGCTATTCATCCATTTTTTTAGCAATTTATTAATATAAGTCATTCCAATTGACATTAGTTTGTATTAACTTCTTAGCCGGATAGTCGGATGTCATACCAGTGACAACCAGCCATTCACAATAACAACATTGCATATATTGTTCAGCGACAGTCAAACGACTTATTCGGCAGCATTCCGTATTCTTTTGAGCTGTCATGCGGCAATCAAATGCAACAGTCACACTTTTACGGGCCTGCAAATGATATGGAGCACTGGCATCCAGATTCAATGAGCAGTCAAAAACGCTGTCGGCGCTGCCGGACAGCAAATGGAGAAGACAATGAAAGGTATCAACTCAATGAAAAAGAACGCCCAGGGCTTTACCCTGATCGAACTGATGATCGTAGTGGCGATTATTGGTATTTTGGCTGCGATCGCGCTGCCGGCTTATCAGGATTATGTTAAACGCTCTAAGCTTACATCATTACTAACCGAAGCTAACCCATACAAGACAGCAATTGGTATATGTTATCAAACTGACGCAAACATAGATCTTTGTGATGGAGGCTCTAATGGGATACCTGCAGCAGAAGGAAATATCGCTTCTGTAACGAATGGCGCAATTACGATTACAGTACCAGCTGCTACCGATGATAAGAACATCGTCTTGACCCCCGACACGACAAATAAATCTAAAGTTATTTGGACAATTAAGGGCGGCACTATATGTGTTGATGCTATTGATGGCTGCACCGCGGGGACCTAATTTTACCATCCATTCAACATAAAACGGTCATATCTTGGTGATGTCCCCCATCTATCTTAAACCGCTCCTCGTGAGCGGTTTTTACTCTCTAGGTTATATATCAAAAGCGGGGACAGCCACTTCTTTTGGCAAAGACACAAAAGCGGGGACAGCCACTTCTTTTGGCAAAAAATAAGTTAGGACAGCCATATCTTTCTTGATGTGACTACCTCCCTCAAAACCGCTCCATGTGAGCGGTTTTTGCTTAAAAAAAGCCATGCTCATTTGACTAAAAAATCGAGGACAGCCACATCTCTTGGAAAACTAAAAGCTGGGACACCCACATCTCTTGGCAAACGCCCAATCCCTCGACTAGCCTTTGAGATAACCACTCCTCTTGCCCAAGCTGAACGATGACCACAGCACGCAAACGCCTTATCGATGCTGCCTCCACGCCCTTTTACAATAGACAGGACAGCCATATCTTTCTTGATGTGACTACCTCCCTCAAAACCGCTCCACGTGAGCGGTTTTTGCTTTCCAGGATAAAAAATCCCATGAAAAGCGGGGACATTTTAGATAGGACATATATGGACGCTCCCACAGATGCAAGCCGTTTTACCCCTCGGATAGGAAGCAAAAGCGGGGACAGCCACTTCTTTCTTCTTTTGGCAAACGCCCAATCCCTCGACTAGCCTTTGAGATAACCCCCCCTCTTGCCCAAGCTGAACGATGACCACCGCACGCAAACGCCTTATCGATGCTGCCTCCACGCCCTTTTACCATGTGATTAATCGCTGTGTTCGCCGCGCATTCCTCTGCGGCGAAGACCAACTCACAGGCAAAACCTATGAGCACAGACGAGGCTGGATCGTGGATAAAATCACACAGCTTGCAGCCGTTTTCTGCATTGATATTTGCGCTTATGCAGTCATGTCCAATCACTATCATCTGGTACTGAAAATCGACCTGGACTCGCAAAAGCGACTGTCTGCCACGCAAGTTATTGAACGCTGGACGCAACTGTTTCACTGTCATCCCACAGCCGCAAAATTTTTGGTGGGTGAGAAGCTGTCAGCAGGCGAACACATCGTGCTGGATAAGCTCATCAGTGAGTGGCGTGAGCGCCTGGGCAACATCAGTTGGTTTATGAGGTGTCTGAATGAGGAGATTGCCCGTAAAGCCAATCATGAAGATGGCTGCAAGGGCGTGTTCTGGGAGGGAAGGTTCAAATCGCAAGCCTTGCTCGATGAGCAGGCACTGCTGGCGTGCATGATGTATGTGGATTTAAACCCGATACGAGCCGGCATTGCCGACACGCTACAATCCTCTGATTACACATCAATTCAAGCGCGCATTTCGGCGCTGACTGCGCAGCAGACAGCTCCTGTAACAGGAAAACCTCTACTGCCATTTGACGGCACCGTCTGCACTTTAGAACAATCCGGCATCCCGTATCATTTTGCCGATTATCTGCAGCTGATTGATTGGACAGGGCGTGCCATCCGTGACGATAAACGCGGTTTTATCCACGCCACCACGCCTAAGCTACTGACTACACTCGGGATCAGTGACGATGCCTGGCTCCTCAGTGCTAAAGATTTTCGCCGTCAATACGGAGGTATCAGCGGCAGCTGGGATGCCATGTGCGCCATGAAGGCAAAGTGGGGAGGTAAGTGGTGCAAAGGCAAGCAGTTCAGCAGGTCAATTCATCCGGGCTGATCCGCACTTATCAATGCACCTGTACCAAGCCTTACCTGATATCAGCGCCGACGCCCTTCAGCTTCATCCGGGATACCGTTTTTGTTCTCATCCCGGGAATCGCCATAACGGATATCGAGCAGATCGTCATTACCGTTGCGGTTGAGATCCGGCACAAGGCCTTCAGTCTGGAAGAAGATGCGGGTCTCCAGCGGACCGGTCACATACTCTCGCCGACGCGCATCCCACTGACGTACATTCGGCTCAATCACGGTCGCAGTTAGATACACCCGGGTGGCAGGGAATAACCCCAACGCACTGCCCTTCTTGCAGTATTTCACCTCTGGTGTACCAATATTGGCATCCATCCCGGCAGAAGGTTTGATTGCCATGCCTTCTTTGCAATCCGGATCATCCAGATACTGAATATCCACATTGCGGCCATTGGCCAGATTGGCGACCGGGATCACCAACGGTTCATCAGTCAGTTCATATTCCTTATCCTGATAGCGCTCCCACAACACAGGTACATTGGTCACCTCATCAATTCGCACTCTTTCTTCTCCGGCAAAGAAGAAAGGTTGCTCTTCACGCATCATTGACTCGACGGCCGCAGTACGGGGTAACAGTTGTACCCGCACATCCCGCAGGATCATAGGACGAGCCGGATCAATATTAGTCAGTGCAATTTCAAAATTACCGTTAGCCAGATTAATGTCACCCACATCGTAACTGGGGATCCTTGGCGCCAGAGTCAGCAGATTATTGCTGGCGCCAAACAGTTGAGTGTCAACGACGATAACATTCTCATCAAAAGTCGCGCCCAGATGGAACACACTGCCGGGAGGCACCACACCATTGGCACCACCGCTCCAGGATTTAGGGGTGGAGTAAGTTAACTCGTACACATTGTAAGTGCTTCCCTGATAACTTTGAGTCCCCAATGGCCCGGAGACAGTAGGCGTATCCCAGGGCGCCATAGTCCACAGGTAGACCCAGTTCATATTGAGACTGGTGGCACTGCTGAGGATCTTGATTTTCATTGAGTGCGCCGCCGCGCCGTTGGGATTAATAAAGTCCCAATTATGCAGTGTCATGGAGTTCAGGCCGACGTTATGCCCCAAAATGCTGTATGTGGTGTCGCTGAAGTGACGGTCAACCACCCGGCCATTGCAGGTCAGTCCGGTAGAGCCAGTGGCTAATATGTGAGAATTGGTTGGATCTTCCCCCGGCAATGCCGATGAATTACCGTGACTGATACCATAATTGTGCCCGGCTTCATGGCTTGCCGTACCGCCAATAGCATACGCCCAGCGGCCCAGGGTAGAGTTGGTGCCCGTCAGCGCCGAGGCACAGGAAGCAGCAAACGCCTGACCAAATACCCGGGCGTGATCCTGCGGATCTGCATCATTAATATCCACAGCGGTGGCAATACCAAACAAACCGGAACTGTAGCTGGAAATATCTGACCCAACAGCCACTACCTGCCATCTGGGTTCAGGCATCGCCGGCAAACTGGTGACAGGGCGTACATCCACACTGAATTCGCAATAGTCATTAACCACCACCTGAGTCACCGCATCCCGCAGTTGAGCCGTGGTTCCGATTGAAGCATCCAGATCCGTCACATCAAACGGCTGAGCTGGCGTAACTCCATAACCAGGCTGATAGTTGGGAAAGGTGTTGTCGACGACCAATGGATAATAGAGGTAGAGATTGCTGTTTTTACCGCTGGCAAGCGCCGATGCAGGACAGTCCACTGCGTAAGCTGCCGATGATAACCAGAGCGACAATGAGGCCGCGCTTGCCAACAGCACAGCACGGCCCATATGAGCCAAGTGAGTCGGTTGTCTCTTCATCACGTGAAATCTCCCAGAACAGTCAAAGCATGCATTGTTGATTGAGGTACAGATGCACCCCGGCCCTCCTCCACGCTAGGAGAAATGCATCAACGCAAACAAGAAATACCCGGGGCAAAGACGGGCGCCAATGGGAATAAACGGGTAAAAATCACTCAAGACTCATTAAAAGCCGGGGCCGGAACACCCCGTATCCGGATAATCAATAGACCCGGCTAATGCCCATTCTGTGTACAGGTATGTTTATTGTTGAATTACAGGTTCACGACTGAACACCCAATCCAACGCCTCCTTAACAGTAATTTTTTGTGGAATTTCCCGTCAAAAAACCAGCATTCACTGCTTTCACGTCAACAAGCTGTCGAAAAAACCAACATTGACAGGTGACGCAGAGCAAAATTCAATAAATTCTGCAGCATGTAACACTTTTCTGTTCAATTCCCCGGATGTTTGTACTAATGTTAAAGCGGTATCCAGATTGTTATTCTTCTGGACTGCATGCCTCCATGGAGACTTCCGGCATGCGATACAAAAAACAGCAAGAACCAGGGAAAGGGTTTATACAATATAAATAACAGGGATGCAGGGACACACAGCTTGAGCCGTATCAGAGCAGTGACTTTCAGGGATTATCAGGCCAGAGCAGACACCATATAAGTCTGCCAGGTCACAAGTTCTTCGGGTGAACAATCGCGACTAACGACACTCAATTATCGCCTGACAGCGCCAACACAAGGGCAGTCAAAAAAGGCACAAGAGAACATGGAGATAGCAATGAAAGGCTTTAATAACAAGGCTCAGGGCTTTACCCTGATTGAGTTGATGATCGTGGTCGCTATTATTGGTATTTTGGCTGCAATCGCGCTGCCTGCATATCAGGATTACACGGTTAAAACTCAGGCAGGAGCCGCTTACAAAGAAGTTTCTAGTTTAAAAGAGGCATTTGAAGCTGAAATAAACCGCGGCGTCGAACCGAGTCTGGACGCGACCACAAAAGGGTTTATAGGGTTAACAGGCACTAACGGCACATATTGTGGCCTTGCTCTAACCGGTGCAGTTGGTGCAGTAAGAACTATTGCTTGTACAACTAAAGGCGGTAATGCTGACAAGTTTAACGGCAAACTCATTACACTTTCACGCTCAGTAGAGGGAGTATGGACTTGCACATCAACCCTGGAAGAAAAATTCGTTCCCGGTAACTGCACAAAAGTCTAATGATGTGTATATTTTTGATAAAGCCGCTCTTTTTAGAGCGGTTTTTTAATTTTATGCCCATTGTTTGGTTACGCAACAAGCTTGGCGCCCTATTGATGAGCCAGAGCTCAATCTGGTAACAACAGTGACTCCATCAATACTAACAAAATGTAAGCTATCAGCACTCAAGCAGTTCAAATCCAACTCTCTTTGTACTAATGTTAGAGAGTTGAACTTATGACATTAATTTTGATTTTTATGCTAAGAATGTTTTCTTGATGAGGATGATTTCCCAAGAGAGCATATTGAGCTGGCCATGCTTGAATCAGAGCAATAGAAAATTGCTTCGAATAGGGATTGTTAATGCCAACAACAGGATTGCACTTAGGACTGTCAACATTATTTGTCCGTAAAGGTCTGCTGACCGAAGAGCAGTTAAGTGCAGCTGTATCCAAGGCACGCCAGCGCCGTCAGGCTCTGGTGTCTGTTATTGTGCAGGAAAACCTGGTGTCTGCCCGGGCAGTGGCAGAGCTTTGTTATCAGGAATATGGCACACCTCTGCTGGATTTGGATGAGTTTGATGTCAAAGCCATCCCCGAAGATTTTCTCAACAAAAAGCTCATCGAGAAACACCGCTGCCTGCCGCTGTTCAAGCGCGGCAATCGTCTCTACATAGGCACTTCTGATCCCACCAATATCTCCGCACTGGAGGACTTTCAGTTCAGCGCTGGATTGCATGCAGAAGCCATTCTGGTGGAAGAAGACAAGCTGACCAAGGCACTCGAAGCAGTGCTGGAAGATGACCTCAGCGCACTGGATATGTCCGGTCTGGATGAAGCCTCACTGGCCAACATGGAAGTGCAGGATACAGAGCGCAAAGACGATGACAAAGAGGAAGGCGATGAAGCCCCTATCGTCCTCTATATCAACAAAATTCTGACCGACGCCATTCGCAAGGGGGCGTCGGATTTGCATTTCGAACCCTATGAGAAGCGCTATCGGGTGCGCTTTCGCATCGACGGCATATTACATGAAGTGTCCGAGCCCCCGGTCAATCTAGCCGGACGCCTGGCTGCTCGCCTCAAGGTTATGTCCAAACTGGATATCGCCGAGCGCAGGGTACCTCAGGACGGCCGCATCAAGATGAAGCTGTCGCGCACCAAGAGTATCGACTTTCGTGTCAGTACCCTGCCGACTCTATGGGGCGAAAAAATCGTAATGCGTATTCTCGACTCCTCATCTGCACAGTTGGGGATCGAAAAATTGGGTTATGAACCGGATCAGGAACAAGCTTATCTGGAAATGCTGGCCAAACCTCAGGGCATGATTCTGGTTACCGGCCCCACCGGTTCAGGAAAGACAGTGTCTTTGTATACCGGATTGAATATTCTCAATACGGCAGAGCGCAATATCAGCACAGCCGAAGATCCGGTGGAAATCAACCTGGAAGGGATCAACCAAGTTCATATCAACATCAAAGCCGGTTTGACATTTGCCTCTGCATTGCGCTCTTTCCTTCGCCAGGACCCCGATGTCGTGATGGTAGGGGAAATCCGGGATCTGGAAACCGCCGAAATCGCCATCAAGGCGGCGCAAACCGGTCACCTGGTACTGTCTACGCTGCACACCAATTCAGCGGCAGAAACCCTCACCCGTTTGGTGAACATGGGCGTTCCCGGCTACAATATCGCCAGCTCAGTGAACCTGATTATCGCCCAGCGTCTGGCCCGTCGTCTTTGCCCTGATTGCAAAGAAGCGGAAGAGGTCCCTGAGCATGGTCTGAAAAAACTGGGCTTTACCGATGAACAGATCGCTCAGGGCTTTACGGTTTATAAGCCTGTCGGCTGTGATAACTGTGCCGGAGGCTACAAAGGTCGGGTCGGTATCTATGAGGTGATGCGCATGAGCGATGAAATTGCCCGCATCATCATGGAAGGTGGTAACTCCCTGCAGATGGCCGATGTCGCCAAAAGTCAGGGAATGAAGGATCTGCGTCAATCTGGCTTGCTCAAGGTTATTCAGGGCATCACCAGTATCGCCGAAGTCAATCGGGTCACCAGCGCCTGAACCACACGCCAGGACATATAACAGGGAAAGTCATTATGGCAACCGCGGTGAAATCCAAAAGCCGAAAGAAAAATCAGAACGCGCAACCCAAAGTCCACACCTTTGAGTGGAAGGGTTACAGCAAAGACGGCAGGAAATCTTCAGGCGAATTTCGTGGCACTTCCGTCATGGAAGTTCGCAGTCAATTGAAGCTGCAGGGCATATCCCCCAAGTCAGTACGCAAAAAAAGCCCACCGCTTTTTAAGTCAGACAAAAAAATCTCCGCCATGGACATTGCCATGGTCACCCGTCAAATCGCCACCATGCTGGCCGCCGGTGTTCCTTTGGTGACGACCATTGAGTTACTTGGCAAAGGCCATGAGAAGCCTAAGATGCGAGAGCTTTTGGGCACCATTGTATCGGAAGTTCAGTCCGGTGTGCCGCTGTCTGAAGCACTGCGCCCACACCGCCGCTATTTTGATGACCTCTATGTTGATCTGGTGGCAGCCGGCGAGCACTCAGGCTCGCTGGATCAGGTGTTTGATCGTATCGCCACCTATAAAGAAAAGGCTGAAGCCCTCAAGTCAAAAATCAAAAAAGCGATGTTCTACCCCGCCGCTGTAGTTGTAGTTGCCATTGGCGTAACCTCACTGTTGCTGTTGATGGTAGTGCCGCAATTTGAAGAGATCTTTAAAGGCTTTGGGGCTGAACTGCCAGCCTTCACTCAATTGATTATTGGTATATCCAAATGGTTGCAAGCCTGGTGGTATGTGATTTTTGGTGGCCTGGGAGTGGGCATTTGGCTGTTTAAACGGGCTCACCATAATTCACAGCTTGTGCGGGACCGCGTTGACGAAGCAGTGCTGAAGGCGCCTGTCGTCGGCGATATTCTTCATAAAGCAGCCATGGCCCGTTTCGCCAGAACGCTGGCCACAACATTTGCGGCAGGTGTCCCTCTGATAGATGGTCTGGAAAGTGCCGCGGGCGCCTCGGGGAATGCTGTCTATCGAAAGGCACTGCTGAAAATACGTACCGATGTGATGGCTGGTATGCAGATGAACGTCGCGATGCGTACTGTCAATTTGTTTCCCGATATGCTCATTCAGATGGTGATGATAGGTGAAGAGTCCGGCTCGCTGGACAACATGCTCAATAAAGTCGCCAACATTTATGAGATGCAGGTAGATGATGCCGTTGATGGCCTGTCCAGCCTGATTGAGCCAATTATGATGGTGGTGATTGGTACCTTGGTTGGCGGCTTGATTGTCGGTATGTATTTGCCGATCTTCCAGATGGGTAATGTGGTAGGCTAACGGGTCTTAAAAGGCCCGGATTTACATCACAACAAAAACGGTCACCCCATGTCAGATTTTATTCAGTTAATGAGCCAGTATCCCTGGCTCTTTATTGCTTTGAGTTTTATTTTTGCCGCCACTATTGGCAGCTTTTTGAACGTGGTTATTCACCGAATGCCGGTGATGATGAAACGGGAATGGCAGCAGGAATGCAATGCCTATCTGCAGGAATATCATGCCGCCAAGTTGAATAAAGCGACTCTGGCAGCCCTTGAGGCACCTATTGATAATTATCCAGCCAGATACAACATTTTGGTTCCTGGTTCGGCTTGTCCCAAATGCGGCACCAAAATTAAGCCTTGGCAGAATATCCCAATATTCGGCTGGCTTATGCTCAGGGGCAAATGTGGCAATTGCCAGACACAGATATCCGCCCGTTATCCGATTGTAGAAGCGCTGACCGGCACCATGGTGGCCTTTCTGGCATGGCATTTTGGCCCAGACTCACGGTTTTTGTTGTCCAGCCTGCTGACATTTGTATTGATCGCACTGACATTTATCGATTTGGATGAAATGCTGCTGCCGGATCAACTCACCTTACCTCTACTCTGGTTGGGACTCATCGCCAATCTATTTGGTGTGTTCACAGATCTGCAAAGTGCTTTGATTGGTGCAGTGGCAGGTTATCTCAGCCTTTGGTCTGTATTCTGGTTATTCAAACTGCTGACCGGCAAAGAAGGCATGGGCTACGGTGATTTCAAGCTGATGGCCGTATTTGGTGCCTGGCTTGGCTGGCAATTCCTGCCCGTAATCATTCTGATGTCTTCACTGGTCGGCGCTGTTGTTGGCGTGTTCATGATACTTGCCCGTCGGCTCACCAAAGACAAACCCATTCCATTTGGTCCTTATATTGCAGCTGCCGGCTGGCTGACACTGATTTATGGGCAGCAAATTATCGATTGGTATCTGACCAATATGCTGTGAGGTATAGCAATGAGCAGATTTAAAATCGGCCTGACCGGCGGTATCGGCAGCGGCAAAACAACTGTCGCCAATCTGTTTGCTGCAAAAGGCATTGAATTGGTTGATGCCGATATCATCGCCCGCGACGTCGTCGCTCCCGGCACACCTGGACTTGCAGCAATCCTTGCCAGATATGGCAACGCCATACTGCAATCAGATGGAACGCTGGATCGCCGCTTACTCAGAGAACATATCTTCAATGACGGGTCAGAGCGCCAATGGCTTAACAATCTATTGCACCCCATGATTCGCCAGCAGATGTTGCAACAGGCCAATCTGGCAACGTCAGCGTATGTGATTTTGGTTGTTCCCTTGCTATTTGAAAATGGGTTAGATACTTTAGTTGATCGAACCGTTTTGGTGGATATTCCATCAGCACTGCAAATAACAAGGACATCACAACGAGACTTGGTTGATGCATCTCAGGTACAGAGCATAATCAACAGTCAGATGCACAGGGAAGATAAGCTCAACAGAGCCGATTACGTGATAGATAATCAGGGAGACTTGGCACAGCTTGAGTGTCAGGTCATGCAGTTGCATAAACAATTCTTAGAACAAGCAAAACTGAGTCCTGACAATGACTGACTTAATTTACGAACAGCCGCTTAATGAAAAAATCCGAAGCTATCTGCGGCTGGAGTACTTAAGTGACCAGTTAATCCTTAATCAACACAACGACTACCAACACAGATGTTTTTACCCCCTATTTTCCCTCTGTGAACTGAGTGAGCGCTGTGACTATCGTGGTGATGTTATTAAAGACATCGACAGACAATTGCAATTGTTGCACGCCTGGAAGTCATCTCCCCAGGCTAATTCAGAACAAATTCTGGGACTGATTGACTCCCTGACGACAATTCGCGAAAGCCTCAATGCCCAGGGACGTATTGGCATCGAATTGAAGCAGGATAGGTTTCTGCAAGCCCTCAGACAAAGATTCAGCATGCCCGGCGCCTGCTGTAATTTTGATTTGCCCCAACTGCATTACTGGTTGGCGCAACCCTTTGCACAGCGCTGTCAGGACTATCAACGCTGGACCCAACCGTTCCAGCCTCTGCTAAATGCCATCTCGCTGTTGCTGCAGCTAACCAGGGATACTGCTGAATTCAACACCATGCAATCTACTGCAGGATTCTATCAGGGGGTCAGCGATATACCACTGAGCCTGATCCGGGTGAAAGTAGAGCCAGAACAAGGCTGTTATCCAACAATCAGCGGCCACAGAAACCGTTACGCAATCCACTTTGTCGATTTCGAAAGCCAGAAGCACTCAGACAAATCAGTCTGTTTCCAATTGGCTGCTTGCCGCTGAATAGCGAATCCAAATCAGATACAATAAGCCGAACGATTACAATCCGGAGGCTTCATGCCATTAACAGTAAAATGCCCAACTTGTCAGGCTTCCGTTGAGTGGAACAGTAAAAGTCAGTTCCGTCCATTCTGCAGCGAACGCTGTAAACTCATTGATTTGGGAGAATGGGCCAGTGAAAGTTATACCATTCCTGTAAAAGGCGAATTTGATTTAGACAAGCTCGACAGTATCGGTTATGACGATCCCGCCTTCTTCCAGGAGGATGACAAATGACCAAGCGAATCCATGTCGCTGTTGGAGTTATCATCAACGACAACAATGAAATACTGCTGGCCAAACGTCCAGAGCATCTGCATCAGGGCGGGAAATGGGAGTTTCCTGGAGGTAAAGTTGAAGCAGGGGAAACCGTTACCCAGGCACTTGCCAGAGAGTTAGAAGAGGAAGTCGCGCTGGAAGTTAAAGCAACTAAACCCTTTATGGAGTTGAGCTTTGACTACCCAGATAAGCAGGTATTACTCGACATCCATACCGTTACCGCGTTCGCCGGTGATGCCAGAGGCCTTGAAGGACAGCAGATAGCCTGGGTTCCCAGAAACGAACTGACAAATTATGACTTCCCGGAAGCCAATAAAGCTATCCTGGAAAAACTGTTGAGACACTGACCGAAGCGCTTCTTGCAATCAAAGCCCGCCCTAATTTGCGGGCTTTTTCATATGATACCAATCCGCATTGAAGTTTGCTCCAATAGTGTGAGTACTCAATTGCTTACGATCGGATTATGAAACCTGAAACCGCTGACCGCTTACTTCGCCTCTCAAAAGAGAAAAAAATCCTCACAAGCGTATGCGGTTGCTCGCCGTATCCTTATTTTTGCAATCCCGTAATCGTACTCAAGTAGCAAACCAGTTGAAGGTGGCAAGATCCAGTGTCAACTCATGGATTTCAAGCTATGACTTGCGGGGCTTGAAGATAAGCAGCGACTCGGCAAGAAACCATTATTGCCCAATGACCCAAAGCGGAGACTCGTCAGATATATTGAGTTCAAAGCACAATCGGATGAGGGTGGCAGGCTAACCGGAGCAGATATCCGGCAATACGTATTGAGTGAGTTTGGTGTCGAGTACCACCTCAATCATATCTACAAGCTACTCAAGAGCATGGGCTTCAGCTACTCAAGGCATCCAAAACAGACTCAGGGCGTACAGGACGCTTTTAAAAAAGTTTCCACTGAAAACGCTCCGTCACACACCTATCCATACACAACCACACCAGATTGATATTTAGTTTCAGGACGAAGCCAGATTCGGTCAGCAAAATACAACGACACGACTCTGGGCACCGAAAGGCAGTAGACCCAGAGCGCTGAAACAGCTGCAGTTTGAATACGCACACCTCTTCGGCTCTGTCTGTCCTGCAACTGGAGAAACTGAAGCCATCATCACGCCGTTTATGAACAAGGACATCATGCGCCAGCATCTGGAGCTAATCGCTGTTTCAAAGGATATGAGGACTTAGTGGATGATTGCAGTCAGGCTTGGAACAACTTCCTCAGTTGCACAAAGCGTGTGATAAAAATGTGTTCGAGAGAATGGGCAAGGGTGACGGAACTTTAATGCGGAATGGCATTAGCGTTGACACGCGGTATGGCGATAGCTACACGAAGCAAGGGACGGGCTGAAGCAGATTTGTACGCAATGCATAACGAAAAAAGCCTCTGCATTGCTGCTGAGGCTTTCATCTTAAGTCGATGGAGCGGACAGGACCGATGGTCCGGCATTCCGGCCCGAGACCAAAAGTACACAGCACTTTCGGGAGCGTTAA
>NZ_JBOZWP010000029.1:0-62852 GCF_050865035.1 Shewanella sp. GXUN23E
TTGACAAAGTTGGTTGCGGGAGCCGGATTTGAACCGACGACCTTCGGGTTATGAGCCCGACGAGCTACCATGCTGCTCCATCCCGCGTCCGTATTGCCATCGCCATATTCGCTTGTAAATCAGCGTCCCTGACGACGGACGCTATATTAAGTGGGTTGCGTTTGATTGTGCAAGCGAAAAAAATAAATTTCCGTGCGATTGGCCGAATGCTGAACAACTTGCCCAGTCATTCGGCAATCAGCTGCTTAATGCGCCACAGAATCTTCGATAACGTCCAGAACAATATGGTTTTTCTGAATGTACCTCAGACGAATGGCAAACATGATGGCGGCAGAGGTCAGACCCACAATAAAGCCTATCCAGAATCCGCTGGCACCCATAGCCGGCACTATCCAGTTGGTATACGCCAGGGTATAGCCCAGCCCCAGACCAATCGGCCAATAGGATATCAGGGTAATGAAGAAGGCACTGCGGGTATCTTTATAACCACGAAGTGCGCCCGCAGCGACGACCTGAATTGAATCAGACAGCTGATATAAAGAGGCCAATAGCATCAAGGTGCCTGCCAGTGCCACAACTTCAGGATTGCTGTTATACAGCATCGCGATATCGTGGCGCAGCCAAATGGTCAGTACGGCAGTCACCATTGCCATGGAAAAAGACAGCCCCAGGCCAACTTTGGCAGCCTTGGCAGCAACTTCCCACTGATCCCGTCCCAGGTAGTAGCCAACCCGGATTGATACGGCGATACCAATAGACAGTGGCAGCATGAACACAATAGAAGAAAAGTTAAGTGCTATCTGGTGTCCGGCCACCACAATGGAACCAAGAGGTGCCAACAACAGGGCGATGACCGCAAACAGGCTGACTTCAAAAAATAATGACATGGCGACGGGGAAACCCAGCTTGGTCATGTTCCACATCGTTTGCGCATGGGGTTGGAAGAAGCGTTCAAACAGCTGAATTTGGGCAAAGCGTTTGTGGAAACGCACGTAGATGACCATAGACAGAAACATCGCCCAGAATACCAGTGCAGTTGCGACGCCACATCCCGCGCCGCCCAGAGCGGGCATGCCAAAGTGGCCATAGATCAATATATAGTTGGCGGGGATATTCACCGCCAGACCCACGAAGCCAATAACCATGGTCGGCAGGGTATAGGAAATCCCTTCTGCGCAGCCACGCAATACTTGATATAGCACGAATGCGGGCGCACCCCACATGATGCCATTGATGTAACCCAGCGTCAGATCGTGCAGTTTAGGCTCCAAATCCATAAATTTCAGGATGAAGTTCGCACTGCTCAGAAACAGAATCACACCCACACTGCCTATTATGGCAATATAGGCTGCCTGTTGGGCCAGTGGGGCAATGGCTTTTGGATTGTTAGCCCCATGGTGGTGGGCAAACATAGGGGTAAATGCCATCAGCAGCCCCTGCACAAACAGGATTGCCGGCAACCACAGGCTGGTGCCGACAGCAACGGCGGCCATATCCACAGCGCTGACCCTGCCTGCCATCACGGTGTCGATAAAACCCATCATGGTTTGGGTAACCTGTGCGATCAGCACTGGCAATGCCAGCTGGATCAGTCTTTTGGCCTGATAGCCCGTATGATTCATGAAAAAACCTATGCTAAAGCGAGTGGAAAATGTTTACTGGTATCGTTCAAGCCACCTGTGAGGTGACTGATATTTACAAAAAAGATGGTGTTACCACGCTGGAAGTGGCCATTCCTGACCAACTGCGCGCAAACCTGGCGACAGGAGCCAGTGTTGCCAATAACGGTGTATGCCTGACGGTTACACAGATCGCGAATGATAGGGTGTTTTTTGATGTAATGGAAGAGACGGCCAGGCTCACCAATCTGGCAGATCTGCAAACTGGAAGCTGGGTCAACATTGAACGCTCGCTGACATTTGGCAGTGAAATCGGTGGCCATATTCTGTCGGGACACATCCACACGACTGCTGAAGTGATTGAGCTGAGTCAGACTGACGAGCATTATGATATGCGTCTGAAAGTGGACCCCAAGTGGATGCATTACATCCTTTATAAAGGGTTTATCGGAGTAAATGGCTGCAGCCTGACGGTGGGGCAGGTCGACGGGGATAGTTTCTGGTTACACCTTATCCCTGAAACACTGCGACTGACCAATCTGGATAAAGCCGGGGCAGGCAGTCGACTGAACATTGAAATCGACAGTCAAACCCAGGCGATTGTCGATACTGTTGAGCGGGTATTGGCAGCTCGATTTGGTGATCAATAGTACTGTTCATCGTCAGCATCAATGTACAGTTCAATCTTTTTATGCTGGTCGTCGATGTGCAATCTGAGGTGAATCGGATTGCAGCACACCCGGCAGTCTTCAAAATACTCTTGATCCCCATTGCTGCAGTCAATGTTGATATGTTGATGATGACCGCAATGGGGACAATGTATGGTGTTGGATTTAAGTTTCATCATTCACCTCCTGCATAGTCGCAATACTATAGCTGCCCGTTGTCGCCAGCCGTTATCAATCGTCGCCGATGTTAATCACCACCAATAGTCGTCCTATGCATTAATAAGGCAGACCGGGCTTATACCATTTGGCATAGGAGTTTAGTCACTCAGCGAGAATGAAAAGGCTCAGAGACAAGGGCTATATTTACTCATAGCCTACTGCTCCTGCGTTGCCCTACCTCCTATATCTATCCATATAGTCGTGCAATATAAACATTCGCCACATCCGCGTTAAACATTCGCCACATCCGCGTAGCTTGCGCCAAATTGAAAGTCTATCGGGATAAATCCCCTTTGATTTTCAACATAAGTGGTAACGCAGTAAATAAGCCTTTTCAACTCGTCCTCTGGTGAGAACAATCGGTATTATACTTGGGGCGCCCTGAATTCACGGCGTACATCCAGTGTGCATTCCATACGTGTTAGCAGACGAGCAATTAAGCAGTAGGTACTCATGCACAAGCGTAATTATTGCCGCCAGTGTGGCCCGGTAATGACAATACCGGGCTCTCATTTCGATCAGTTGGCCTTTCTCCCCTGACTGCCTTCCTCTACCTCTATATATGGAGGCGAAAAGGGAAGATAACAGGGAAGATAAACGGATATCCCCTATTCACCGCCACGCCCGCTGCAGTTTTCATCCTGCCTCAGAGATGGCGTTGAGTCTACAACCCGTTGCCTTTCACTATGCGGCTGCCAACGACGCTGACTTGCCGCTATTTGCAGGCCTGCGGCCTTATTCCGGCAGGCCGGGTTCATGCCCACCGGACTTGGGTTCAGAGAAAGCCGTTATGTGACGTTCCATGCTGACCCCGGTTTACAACCCGGGTCAGTCAGCTGTGAGAGTGGCTGCAGATATTGGCATTCAGCGGGGGACAAACGGACTACAAGGTTGAACCCCCTGGTGGTTTGGCGTACACTCCTTCGCCTGCAACCGGAAATGTAGGACTCCGTACTGTTCTGTCGCCGGCGGCAATTCCCTCTTTTATTTTTTATCACCAAGTGGCCCTGCGTATGGGTCACCACTGGAATAAGGATTTTACATGCCTGTTATTACTCTTCCTGACGGCAGCAAACGCGAGTTTGACCGTCCCGTTTCTACCCTTGATGTTGCTGCCGATATCGGCCCAGGTTTGGCGAAAGCCTGTATTGCCGGTCGTGTTAACGGTGAGCTGAAAGATGCCTGCGATCTGATTGAGCAGGACAGCGAGCTGTCAATTATCACAGCCAAAGATACAGAAGGGTTGGAAATTCTGCGTCACTCCTGTGCTCACCTGCTGGGACATGCTATCAAGCAAATGTGGCCTGAAACCAAAATGGCTATTGGTCCGGTGATCGACAACGGTTTCTATTATGACGTTGATCTGGAGCACAAGCTGACCCAGGAAGATCTGGATGCGCTGGAAAAGCGTATGCAGGAGCTGGCCAAAACCCACTATGACGTGGTTAAGCGCGTAGTGAGCTGGCAGGAAGCCCGTGACGCTTTTGAGGCGCGCGGCGAAAGCTATAAAATGGAAATTCTGGATGAGAATATCGGCCGTGATGAAACCCCGGCACTGTATCACCATGAAGAGTACACCGACATGTGTCGTGGTCCGCACGTGCCCAACATGCGTTTCTGCGAACACTTTAAACTGATGAACGTGGCCGGTGCATACTGGCGCGGTAACTCAGACAACAAGATGCTGCAGCGTATCTACGGTACCGCCTGGGGCGACAAGAAAGCTCTGAAGGCGCATCTGGTGCGTCTGGAAGAAGCAGCCAAGCGTGACCATCGTAAGATTGGCAAGCAGCTGGATTTGTACCATATGCAGGAAGAAGCGCCTGGTATGGTGTTCTGGCACAACAATGGCTGGAGTCTGTTCCTGGAGCTTGAGCGTTTCGTACGCCAGAAGCTGGGTAACTATGATTACCAGGAAGTGAAAGGTCCGTTGATGATGGACCGCGTGCTGTGGGAACGTTCAGGCCACTGGGACAAGTACTCAGACGCCATGTTCACCACCAGCAGCGAAAACCGCGAATATGCCATCAAGCCGATGAACTGCCCGGGTCATGTGCAGATCTTCAATCAGGGCCTTAAGTCCTATCGCGATCTGCCATTGCGTATGGCTGAGTTTGGTTGCTGTCATCGTAATGAGCCATCCGGCTCGCTGCACGGTCTGATGCGCGTTCGTGGTTTTACTCAGGATGACGCTCACATTTTCTGTACTGAAGAGCAGGTTCAGCAGGAAGTGAGCAGCTGTATCAAGATGGTGTATGACACTTATGCCACTTTCGGCTTTAACAACATTGTGGTTAAGCTGTCGACCCGTCCTGAAAAGCGCATCGGTGACGATGCCATGTGGGATCGCGCTGAAGAAGCCTTGAAAGAAGCATTGCGTAACAACGGTATCGAATTTGAAGTCCTGCCAGGCGAAGGTGCCTTCTACGGACCTAAAATCGAGTTCACTTTGCATGATTGTCTTGACCGTGCGTGGCAGTGTGGTACCGTGCAGCTCGATTATGCGTTGCCAGGACGTCTGGGGGCGACTTATGTTGCTGAAGACAACAGCCGTCAGACCCCTGTGATGATCCACCGGGCGATTTTGGGCTCACTTGAGCGCTTCCTGGGTATTCTCATTGAAGAATATGCAGGTAAATTCCCTGTATGGCTGGCACCAATGCAGGCTGTTGTCATGAATATCACCGACAAACAGGCTGAATATGTTGAAGAAGTCGTCAAAGTCTTCAAGGAACAGGGCATTCGTGCATCTTCGGACTTGAGGAACGAGAAAATTGGCTTTAAAATACGCGAGCATACTTTGAAGCGGGTACCTTTCCTGTTGGTCGTAGGTGACCAGGAAATGGAAAACCGCGAAGTAGCGGTGCGAACTCGTGATGGTGTAGACCTGGGCAAATTCACAATCGAAGCATTTGCCGACATGGTCAAGAAACAAATTTCGCTCCGTAGTCTTAATCTGTTGGAGGAATAGGTCATAAAGATCAAGAAAGCAGGGCGTCAGGCTGCCCCTAACCGTATCAATGATGAAATTACTGGTGTACCAGAGGTACGTTTAAACGGCGTTGATGGTGAGCAAATCGGCATCGTCAGCATTCGTGAAGCTCAGAACCTGGCTGATGAAGCCGGTCTGGATTTGGTTGAAATCAGCCCGAATGCCGAACCGCCAGTCTGTCGCATAATGGACTATGGAAAGTATCTGTTCGATAAGGCCAAGGCCGCTAAAGAGCAGAAGAAAAAGCAAAAGCAGGTTCAGGTTAAGGAAATTAAATTCCGTCCTGGAACTGACGAAAACGACTACCAGGTAAAACTACGCAACCTGGTACGTTTTCTGGAAGACGGAGACAAAGCGAAAATTACGTTGCGTTTCCGTGGCCGGGAAATGGCTCACCAGAACCTGGGTATGGATCTTTTGAACCGTATCAAGGCTGATCTGGAAGAGCTGGCAGTAGTGGAGTCCTTCCCGAAAATGGAAGGTCGCCAGGCTGTCATGGTTCTCGCGCCGAAAAAGAAATAGTAGGGCAACCTTCAAAGTAAAAGGGGGTTGATTCAGGTCAATCCCCTTTTCGCCTTACGTTTTATTAATCATCCCAATGCGGAGTTTTAGAAATGCCTAAAATGAAAACAGACCGCGGTGTTGCTAAGCGCTTTAAGAAAACCGCTAACGGTTTCAAGCGCAAGCAAGCTAACCTGCGTCACATCCTGACCAAGAAGAGCACCAAGCGTAAGCGTCACCTGCGCGCCAAGTGTTTAGTTGCCAAAGCAGACGTGCCAGCAATCGCTCGCCAACTGCCATACGCTTAATTTGAGGAGAGAGAAAAATGCCAAGAGTTAAGCGTGGTGTAACCGCACGTGCTCGTCACAAGAAAGTACTGAAACTTGCAAAAGGTTATTATGGCGCTCGTAGCCGTACTTTCCGCGTTGCAGTTCAAGCTGTAACCAAAGCTGGTCAGTATGCTTACCGTGACCGTCGCCAGAAGAAACGTCAATTCCGTCAACTGTGGATTGCTCGTATCAACGCGGCTTCTCGTCAGAATGGTCTGTCTTACAGCCGTTTCATCAACGGTCTGAAGAAGGCGTCAATCGAAATCGATCGTAAGATTTTGGCTGACATCGCTGTATTCGACAAAGTAGTTTTCGCTACTCTGGTTGAAAAGGCAAAAGAAGCACTGGCTAAGTAATTAGTCTTTGATTCTGTTAAAAAGGGACCATTTGGTCCCTTTTTTCGTTGTTGCATACTGCGTGTTTGTTTGAACTGTGGCTGCAATCGCGCCCCATCCTATTCCCTATGATGTTATTTATAGTAGCAATAGGTGTTCTGATTTACGCGACATTGATTTTGATGCCTAAATACTTCGAGTCCAGTCAATGGATAATAGACATCAGCCCAAGATCAATGCTTTCGCTGACTGAGTAGGCAGAATGCAAATCACAGACAAAAAAAAGCAGCCTTGAGGCTGCTTTTCAGTCAGTTAACTGACTCGTTTACTTCTGGGCATCCAGGAAGCGCTCTGCATCCAGTGCCGCCATACAACCTGTTCCCGCAGAGGTAATGGCCTGACGATAGATGTGATCCATCACATCGCCGGCGGCAAAAATCCCTTCGATGCTGGTTTGAGTGGCGTTGCCTTCCAGACCACTTTGTACTTTCAGGTAACCGTTGTTCATTTCCAGCTGACCTTCGAAGATTGCAGTATTCGGACTGTGGCCGATAGCCACAAATACGCCGGCCACCTGCAGCTCTTCAATGCTGTCATCTTTGGTAGAACGGATCTTGATACCGGTCACGCCCATTTGATCGCCAACCACTTCTTCCAGTGTGCGATCCAGGTGCAGTACTACGTTACCGTTTTGTGCTTTTTCCAGCAGGCGATCAGCCAGAATTTTTTCAGAGCGGAAGCTGTCACGACGGTGAATTACATGCACCTCGGCAGCAATGTTGCTCAGATACAAGGCTTCTTCAACGGCCGTGTTACCGCCGCCGATCACAGCGACTTTCTGGTTGCGGTAGAAGAATCCATCACAGGTGGCACAGGCCGAGACGCCACGGCCTTTGAAGGCCTCTTCGGACTCCAGACCAAGATATTTGGCTGATGCGCCGGTCGCCACGATCAGCGCGTCACAGGTATATTCACCGCTGTCACCAAACAGACGAAATGGACGCTGGCTGAAGTCCACTTTGTTGATGTGATCAAACAGAATTTCGGTATTGAATTTTTCGGCATGCTTTTGCATGCGTTCCATCAGCGCAGGACCTGTCAGATCGTCTGCATCTCCCGGCCAGTTTTCAACTTCAGTGGTGGTGGTCAACTGGCCACCTTGCTGCATACCTGTGATCATCACTGGATTCAGGTTGGCACGCGCTGCATAAACCGCGGCGGTGTATCCTGCCGGGCCTGAACCTAAAATCAAAAGCTTGCAATGTCTGGCTTGGCTCATCTCTTTCTCCGTGCCTTGATAAATTGGGCCGATTGTAGGGAATTTGGCAAGCGGGGTAAAGCGTCATAAGCGATTGCCATAATCGAAAAAGGGAGCCGCAGCTCCCTTATACAGTTCCCTGATTTTACAACAGGTTTGTAGGGTCAACGTAAGCCATCTTATGGGCTTCCGCGACCTCTTTACAGGTGACTTTGCCATGCATCACATTTAGACCGTTAAGCAGATGCCTGTCAGCCAGCAGGGCTTCTTTATAGCCTTTGTCGGCGAGTTTGATGATGTAGGGCAGGGTAACGTTGTTCAGCGCGAATGTGGACGTGCGGGCTACTGCGCCGGGCATATTTGCGACACAGTAATGCACCACATCGTCAACGATATAAGTAGGTTCCTGATGGGTCGTGGCTTTTGAGGTTTCGACACAACCACCCTGATCGATAGCCACATCGACAATAGCACTGCCTGGCTTCATGCGGGAAATCATGTCACGGCTGACCAATTTGGGCGCTGCCGCTCCCGGGATAAGTACGCCACCGATAACCAGGTCCGCTTCCAGTACATGGCGCTCAATGGCGTCGGCTGTGGAGTAAACGGCCTTTACACTGGAGCCGAACTGGACGTTCAGGCGACGCAGCGCATCAATACTGCGATCCAGCACTACGACGTCGGCCCCCATGCCGACAGCCATTTGCGCTGCATTAGTACCTACCATACCGCCGCCAATAATCACCACTTTGGCAGGCTCAACACCGGGCACACCGCCAAGCAGCATGCCGCTGCCACCTTTGGATTTCTCCAGTGCCATGGCTCCGGCCTGAATAGACATGCGTCCTGCGACTTCTGACATGGGTGCCAGCAGAGGCAGACCACCACGATCATCGGTGACAGTTTCGTAGGCAATACATACTGCGCCACTGCGAATCAGTTCTTCTGTTTGTGGCAGATCCGGTGCCAGGTGGAGGTAGGTGAACAGAATTTGATCCTGCTTGAGCATAGCCCGCTCAACGGATTGAGGCTCTTTAACTTTTACGATCATTTGCGCCGCATCGAAAATAGCCGCAGCGGTGTCGAGGATTTCTGCACCTGCGTCCAGATAATCCTGATCAGTGAATCCAATTCCCATTCCGGCTTGGGTTTCCACCAAAACCTTATGACCCCTTAAGGTGAGTTCGCGAACACTGGCTGGCACCATACCAACACGGTATTCGTGGTTCTTAATTTCCTTGGGTACACCAATAATCATCTTTGAGCCTCTTTTAATAAAAAACCCATTTTTCATAGGTATATTTGTTATTTTATGCTTCCTGAAGGTGATTCTTTCAGGGGTTTCTAGTATAGTATTGGGCAAGCAGTATATGCTGCTGAACATTCGACATACACAAAATAAAATATCGTTTTAACCCTAAAATAAGGTTAATACTATGCCATATAATAAAAAGAGTCCTTTAAAAGACTTGGATCGGATAGATCGTAACATTCTTAACGAACTGCAAATTGATGGTCGTATTTCCAACGTTGAGTTGTCAAAGCGCGTTGGATTGAGTCCTACACCCTGTTTGGAAAGAGTGAAACGACTGGAGAAACAAGGATATATCAACGGTTATACCGCGTTGGTTAACCCTCATTTCCTCGGTGCATCTTTACTGGTCTTCGTTGAAATTACCCTGAATCGCGACACTCCAGAAGTGTTCGATAAGTTTAATCGGGCCGTTCAGTTGCTGGACGACATCCAAGAATGTCATCTGGTATCCGGCGACTTCGACTATCTGTTGAAGACCCGCGTATCGGATATGTCTGCATACCGCAAGTTGCTGGGTGAAACCCTGCTGAAGTTACCTGCCGTGTCTGACACCCGTACCTACGTTGTAATGGAAGAAGTTAAGCAAACTAACCGGGTGGCGATTCAGCCACTGGCTAAAGAAGCTTAATGACCAATACAAAGGGGCCTGAGGGCCCTTTTGTTTCACACCAGCTTTCCCCGAAATAGCATTTCATTCACAGCTTTTCATCTTCTGCATTAGAAATCGCCCATCGACGGTGGATTCGCTGCATATTCATGGAGTTTCTGATATCTTAAGGCCAAATGTATCAAATCTTACGGAATGCTCGGCTTGTCTCAGGGAACTCGCGTCAACACACTCACCGGATTACAGCGGCTACAGGAAGGCGGCTTATTAATCACCTGTATGCTGGCGACTTTTATTCTGCTGGCATTGAGCAGTTTTCATCCCTCAGATCCCGGCTGGAGTCAAACCAGCTATCAGGGTGAAATCCAGAATCTCACCGGGGCAGTCGGTGCCTGGGTGGCTGATGTACTTTTGTATTTCTTCGGATACACCGCTTTTTTGATCCCTTTCGTGGTAGCCTTTGCCGGTTGGCTGCTGTTTAAACGCAGCCATAGATTGCTGGAGGTTGACTATTTTTCTGTCGGCCTGCGTCTGGTGGGCTTTTTGCTGATGGTACTGAGCCTGGCGACACTGGCGAGCATGAATGCCAACGATATCTATGAGTTTTCTGCTGGCGGGGTTGCAGGGGATGTTATCGCCGCCGCCATGTTGCCTTATTTCAATACATTGGGAACAACCCTGTTATTGTTGTCCTTTGTGTGTGCCGGATTTACCTTGCTGACCGGCGTGAGCATGCTGACCCTGGTGGATGTCACCGGTATGTTGTGCATTCGTGTGGTGCTATGGCTGTATCATCTCCCGGCCAGAATTAAACAGCGTCATGATGATACTGAAGATACCCGCGGCTTCCTGTCTCTGGTCGATAAATTCCGTGAGCGACGGGGGAGGGCAGAGCCTCAATTGTCAGCCGATGATGAACCCGACATTGCAGATTTGTCATTTAATGCCACGCAAACACGCACTCCACAAAGTGACGATACCGATGTGGATGATTCCCAGGCCAGTGGTTTGGTGTCACGCTTCTCCGGCTTGTTGAAAGGTAGAAAGGGTCATCAGGCCGAACACGCTGAAGAGGAACCCCTGATCGAGTCTGAAGCACTCAGCGCGCGGGTTGAACCCAGCATGGCGGTGGGTTCAGATGTGACCAAACAGGATACTCCACCATGGACTGACTCAGCCGAGGTGATTGATTTTGAGCGTAAGTCATCCGTTGGGGCGGTCAATGCCAAAGCCCGTTTGGATGCCAGTAAGGCCAAAGTGGTTGATGGTGTCATTACTATCCCGGGGCAGGAGATTGTTCCGCCTAAGCCAATCACGCCGTTGCCGGATATCAGTCTGCTGGATGTACCAAATCGCAAACATAATCCTATCAGTCAGGAAGAGCTGGATCAGGTCGCCAGAACGGTCGAAGCCAAACTGGCCGATTTTAACGTAGTGGCTAATGTGGTGGGGGTGTTTCCGGGCCCGGTGGTTACCCGTTTTGAGCTGGAATTGGCGCCGGGTGTCAAAGCCTCAAAAATCACTAACCTGTCCCGAGACTTGGCCCGTTCGCTGCTTGCCGAAAGTGTGCGTGTGGTTGAGGTTATTCCGGGCAAAGCCTATGTAGGCCTGGAGATCCCCAATAAATTCCGTGAAACCGTGTTCATGCGTGATGTACTGGACTGCGAGAAATTTACCCGCAGCGAATCCAACCTGACCATGGTGCTGGGGGCCGATATTGCCGGTGAACCCGTGGTAGTAGACTTGGCCAAGATGCCGCACCTGTTGGTGGCCGGTACCACAGGCTCAGGTAAGTCGGTGGGGGTGAACGTGATGATCACCAGTCTGCTGTACAAGTCCACTCCGGATGAAGTGCGCTTCATCATGATCGACCCCAAAATGCTGGAATTGTCTGTCTATGAAGGCATTCCCCATTTGCTGTGTGAAGTGGTGACCGACATGAAAGAAGCCGCCAATGCGCTGCGTTGGTGTGTGGGGGAAATGGAGCGCCGCTATAAGTTGATGTCAGCAGTCGGTGTGCGTAATCTCAAAGGCTTCAATGCCAAGGTCAGCGATGCCAAGGCCCGCGGCGAACCTATGGTTGACCCTTTGTGGAAATCAACCGACTCCATGGCCCCTGAAGCGCCTGAACTTGAAAAACTGCCTTCTATTGTCGTGGTGGTTGATGAATTTGCCGACATGATGATGATAGTCGGCAAAAAGGTGGAAGAGCTGATTGCCCGTATCGCTCAAAAGGCACGTGCGGCAGGTATTCATTTGATCCTGGCAACCCAGCGCCCATCAGTGGATGTGATTACCGGTTTGATTAAGGCCAATATTCCGACCCGTATGGCGTTCCAGGTGTCCTCCAAAATTGACTCCAGAACCATTCTGGATCAGCAGGGTGCAGAAGCCCTGCTGGGGATGGGTGACATGTTGTATCTGCCACCGGGTACCAGTGTACCGGTGCGGGTACATGGTGCCTTTGTGGATGATCACGAAGTACACGCGGTCGTTGCTGACTGGCACGCCCGTGGCAAACCGCAATATATTGATGAAATTCTGCAGGGTGCCAGTGACGGTGAACAGGTACTGCTTCCCGGTGAAGCGGCAGAAGGTGACGAGGAGCTGGATCCTTTGTATGACGAAGCGGTGGCGTTTGTCACCGAAACCCGTCGTGGTTCTATCTCCAGTGTCCAGCGCAAATTTAAGATTGGCTATAACCGGGCTGCCCGGATTATTGAACAGATGGAAATGCAGGGTGTTGTCAGTGCTCAAGGCCACAACGGCAACCGTGAAGTGCTGGCACCGCCACCGCCAAAATAACCAGTAGGTAGACAGACTATGATAAAGCGCGTCAGTTTTTCTGTGATTGCCATGGCACTGGCTTTCAGTGCTGCAGCGGATGATGCGGCCTCTTTGAAACAAAAGTTGGGGCATCTTAATGCGGTCAGTGCTGATTTTCAGCAAACCGTGACCGATGTGAACGATAAACAAATCCAGCAGGGTGAAGGGGTTATCGCACTTGCAGCGCCCAATCGTCTCTACTGGCACCTGACCTCGCCGGATGAGTCCATGATTGTTGCCGATGGCAAGGATGTGTGGATCTACAATCCGTTTGCCGAGGAGGTCACTGTCATGGGTATCGATGAGGTGATCGCCGCTTCGCCAATGGCACTGCTGGTGCAGCAGGACGACAAGGTATGGCAGGACTATAATGTGACACAAAACGGCGACTGTTATCAGATAAAACCCAAGAGTCTTGACAGTCAGGTCGTGGGTGTTGATGTGTGTTTCAACGGGGAGCAGTTGTCGCAGTTCAGTATTCTGGATAATCAGGGCAACACCAGTCTGTTCAAGCTGCGTGGCCAGCGTGCCCTTGAGGCCGGTGATAACAGCCTGTTTAAATTTACCGTGCCGCAAAACGTCGATGTTGATGATCAGCGCGCCGGAGAATAATGCGTGAGCAGTATGAGTTTTGATTTCGCGCCGGACTTCCGTCCACTGGCTGCGCGAATGCGTCCGCGGGATATCGTTGAGTATATCGGTCAGGCACATCTGCTGGGTGAAGGCCAGCCGCTGCGCAAGGCGCTGGAGGCGGGACGTGCTCACTCCATGCTGTTCTGGGGGCCACCTGGAACCGGCAAAACCACGCTGGCTGAACTGGTCGCGCATTATGCCAATGCCCATGTTGAGCGCATCTCGGCTGTCACCTCCGGCGTTAAAGAAATCCGGGCCGCGATTGAGCAAGCAAAAGCCGTGGCTCAGGCCAGAGGTCAGCGCACTTTGCTGTTTGTGGACGAGGTTCACAGGTTCAATAAAAGTCAGCAGGATGCGTTTCTGCCCTTCATTGAAGATGGCACTGTCATCTTCATCGGTGCGACTACAGAGAACCCATCGTTTGAAATCAACAATGCACTGTTGTCGCGGGCCAGGGTGTATCTGATCAATAAACTCACCGCCGATGAAATCACCCAGATTGTTACCCAGGCGCTGCACGACAAAGAGCGTGGGCTGGGAAAGCGTCAGCTCGTCATGCCTGACGAAGTACTGACTCAGCTGGCGCAGGTGTGTGACGGTGATGGCCGCAAGTCACTAAATTTGCTTGAGCTGATGAGCGATATGGTAGCGGATGGCGGCACGTTTACCCTGGACATGCTGACTCAGGTTGCCGGTGTGCAACTGGCTGGCTACGACAAAAATGGCGATCTCTATTACGATCTGATTTCTGCCGTGCATAAATCCATTCGCGGCTCTGCGCCGGATGCTGCGCTGTACTGGTTTTGCCGTATTCTTGAAGGCGGCGGCGATCCTTTGTATGTCGCCCGACGTCTGCTGGCGATTGCCTCAGAAGATATCGGTAATGCCGATCCTCAGGCCATGACAGTTGCCATTAATGCCTGGGAGTGTTTCCATCGGGTCGGCCCTGCTGAGGGTGAGCGCGCTATCGCGCAGGCGGTGGTTTATCTGGCCAGCGCGCCCAAGAGCAATGCAGTCTATACCGCATTCAAAGCGGCCAGAGCGCTCGCGCGGGAAACCGGCAATCAGCCGGTGCCTGTGCATTTGCGCAATGCCCCTACCGGCCTGATGAAAGACATGGGCATCGGTGAAGGTTACAGGTATGCTCATGATGAGCCCAATGCCTATGCCATGGGTGAAAACTACTTTCCGGAGCCACTCAAGGACAGTCGTTTCTATTTCCCCACCGAGCGGGGATTTGAAAAAAGGATTAAGGATAAGTTGGCTCATCTGGCCCAGCTCGATTTAACCAGTGAGATCAAGCGTTATGATGACTAACATCCTGTTTGTCGCCATGGGCGGCGCCATAGGTGCGGTTTGTCGTTATTTGATATCAATATTTATGATCCAGGTATTTGGCACCGGATTTCCTTTTGGTACACTGACAGTTAACGTGCTGGGCTCCTTTATTATGGGTGTCATTTACGCGTTGGGCGAAGTGAGCCATGTCAGTCCTGAACTCAAAGCTATGATAGGTGTCGGGCTGCTTGGTGCCCTGACAACTTTTTCCACTTTTTCCAACGAAACCCTGTTATTGATGCAGGATGGCGAATGGCTGAAAGCCGGCCTCAATGTGGTGCTGAACCTGACTATCTGCCTCGTTGTAGTATATCTGGGCCAGCAACTGGTCTTTTCTCGCGTTTAACTATTAAGAAAATAAGTCATGTTAGATCCTAAATTTTTGCGCACTGAACTGGAAGTGACAGCGGAACGCCTGGCGACCCGCGGCTTCATCCTCGACGTTGATCGTATCCAGAAGCTGGAAGAGAAGCGTAAGTCCCTGCAGGTAGAAACCGAAGAACTGCAGGCCAAGCGCAATGCCATCTCCAAGTCCATTGGTCAGGCCAAGGCTCGCGGCGAAGATGTTGCACCTATTATGGCGCAGGTGGGTGATCTGGGTTCCCAGCTGGATGCCAGAAAACAGGAGTTGGCGGATCTGCTGAATGACATTTCGGCCATTGCTATGACTACCCCAAACCTGCCACATGAGTCTGTGCCAGTGGGCGCCGACGAAAATGAAAACGTGGAAGTACGTACCTGGGGTGAGCCACGCAACTTTGATTTTGAACTCAAAGATCACGTTGATGTGGGTGAAGGCCTGCAGGGACTGGATTTTAAGAGTGCAGTGAAAATTACCGGTTCACGTTTTATCGTGATGAAAGGTCAGATTGCCCGTATGCACCGTGCTCTGGCGGCATTTATGCTGGATACTCACACGCTGGAACACGGTTATACCGAAGCCTATGTGCCTTATCTGGTCAACGCCGACAGTCTGCTGGGTACCGGTCAGCTGCCAAAGTTTGGTGAAGACCTGTTCCACACCAAACCTGCAACCGAAGAAGGTCAGGGTCTGAGCCTGATCCCAACTGCAGAAGTGCCACTGACCAACCTGGTCCGTGACTGCATACTGGATGAGTCTGAGCTGCCGATTAAGATGACTGCCCACACTCCTTGCTTCCGCTCTGAAGCTGGCTCTTACGGTAAAGACACCCGTGGTCTTATTCGTCAACACCAGTTTGATAAGGTAGAGCTGGTGCAGATCGTCAAGCCTGAAAATTCCATGAACGCACTGGAAGAGCTGACCGGCCACGCCGAGAAGATCTTGCAGAAACTGGGTCTGCCATACCGCGTAGTGGTACTGTGTACCGGAGATATGGGCTTTGGTTCAAGCAAGACCTACGACATCGAAGTGTGGGTGCCTGCACAGAATACTTACCGTGAAATCTCTTCATGCAGCAACATGCAGGACTTCCAGGCTCGTCGTATGCAAGCCCGTTACCGTGGTGCCGATGGCAAACCGACTCTGGTGCATACCCTCAATGGTTCTGGTCTGGCAGTGGGTCGTACCCTGGTGGCGATTCTGGAAAACTACCAGAATGCCGATGGCAGTGTGACTGTACCTGAAGCGCTGCGTCCATACATGGGCGGTCTGGAAAAAATTGGCTGAAGCCACTTCGGGTTCAGTGTAAAACGATAATAATCAAGCGTTAAAGCATTATTTAGGGACTGTGTAAACTCTAATGGATAGCGGTATTTTATACCTGCGCTGGCTGTCCTATATCGCGGTCATTGCTGTATTTTTCGGCATTCTGTTCGCGACATTTGGTGAAGCCATAGTGCTGATCATGGAAAATGTTGGCCGCTAAGCCGATTGCCAACAAAAAAGCCCTGCCGTTTTGCGGCGGGGCTTTCTTATTTTCTGAGCATCGTATTTATCGAACCCGGATGCAATACCAACTCCATTGATCGTCTGATCAATTCAGAGCATGTCAGGGTTTCTGATTCAAGGTGCATTGGTTGATTAAGGGGGCGTTCCCTTTGAGAGCAATGCAACGCAGACGCATATTTTCCGACACACTCACGCAGTGCAGGTTTCAATGTCCTAGTCTCAAACGATTGAACTCCCGCTGAAACAGATCAACTAAATGAAATTGGTATAACAAGTTTTTTTAAACAGAATAATGATTTGTGGCAGTCGACCTAAAAATAGCGGCTGCGCACCATGGCATCCATGCCGCCATCGACAAACAGCACGCTGCCGGTGATGAATGAAGCCTGCGCTGACAGCAAAAAAGCAACGGCCGAAGCGATTTCTTTGGGTTGCCCGGCGCGGCCAATCGGCGCGACAAATTTCTTCACCGCTTCGCCAAACCTGGGATCTTCTTTAGAGGCTTGATGGAGTGGGGTTTCCACAGCGCCCGGGGCTATCACATTGATCCTTAGTCCGGTGGCGGCCTGTTTGGCGGCCTGCTGACGTGCCCAGCAGGTCACGGCATATTTTGAGGCCGCGTAACTGTGCTGTGGGGCATTTGCCTGCAGTGCCAGCTCACGGGTTTTGGCTTCATCGCCGGCCAGCATGGTTTCAACCATTTCATGGGGAGTGGCTAACTGAGCCACCGCAGCGACTGAACCAATAATGACCACAGCAGGATTGCCATTGCTGACGATCGAGGCTTTAAGACCGTCTACCAATTCGGTTACGCCAAAGTAGTTGACTGACGTGATTAGCGCTGCGTCAGGTGCGGTTACACCGACGCCGGCGCAGCAGACGAGGGCGGACAATTTTCCATCGGCCAGAGTCTGCACATGTTCAATTGCCGCGCTGCGTCCCTGGGGACTGGCTAGATCGGCGGCAATCCGGGTAAATTTGTCGTTGGCGTTACGATCTATGCCAATAATTTGATGCCCTTGCTCCGCCAATTGTTGACAGACCGCGGCGCCAATTCCCGACGCACTGCCGGTCACTGCAATGACTGCCATTTGAGACTCCTTGTTATGATTTATGCGTTATTTGATACAGCTAGCCGGTATTTGTCCTCGTCCGCTGAGACTAGTTGCCGGTCAATCGTTCTGGATAGGACGAGCTGTGCCATTGTTGGCATTTACCAAACGTCAGATTTGCCGGGCACAGTCGCCCGCAGTATCGGTGAGCTCATCCACTTTTTCTTGCTCCTGTCCTGGGCTGCTCACATCCAGATAGCGGCGTTGCAACCACCAGAGCATCAGCGTCGCAATCAGTACACTGATGTTGGTCACGATAATCGCCACACTCAGCGCATCATCTGCAAAAACAGGTGTGAGTTTATCACTCAGCGCTCCCGCGATAACCGGTCCCACACCAAAACCCAGCAAAGTCACCAGCAGGGTTTGCAGTGACACAGCAACACCGCGAGTCTGAGGGGAAACCATCTGGGTTAATACCGACATACAGGGGCCGACCCAGAATACCGAAAAGAAGCCTGCAATGGCACAGGCCAGCATAGCTAAGGGCAGACGAATATCCGCCAGGCGGACAAAGTATTCTGCGGGGAATAACAGATAGATAATGAGTGCGCTGAACCCCAGCAGATTGCCGATAATCGCCAGGCGCAGCGGCCCCGGACGGCCATAATGGCGGTCTGCCAGCCAACCACTGAACAACATGCCTGATGCCGACGCTCCGCCGCCCACAATCCCGGCCAGTAAACCGGCGTTCTGCAAGGTCATGTCATGGTGGCGGACCAAAAAGGAGGTATTCCACATGGCGTAAGCGTTGGAGCCCATGGTTCCAAGCGCGCACGCCAGGATTAGTAATCTGACCCGGTTATCCTGCCACACCAGCCTGAGACTTTGTCGCAAACTCAACGCGAGTTGTCCGTTGGCAGTCTGCGATGTTCGATGTTCATGATGCGTTGCTGGCTCAGCTGTCAACCATAACATCAGCGCCAGTGGCAGGGCGGGCAGAGCGACCAGCATAAAGCTGTCGCGCCAGCCCAGTTGATTGACCACATAAGCTCCCAGGCTCAGGGCCAGAATGGCTGAAAAGGTAGCGGCTGAGGAGAAGATACTGATGGCAAAAGCACGCCGACTGACAGGATAAACATCGGAGATCAGTGATATCGAGGCGGAGGCAACCGGGACTTCTGCAAAGGCGATCAACATCCGCAGTGCGATCAGCGCCCCCAGGGTCTGAACGGTGGCCCCCAGCCAGGTAGCCAGCGCCCAGATCAGCGCACATACTGCCAGCAGACGGGTGCGGTTGACGCGGTCAACCAGTCGCCCGGCGGGCAGGCAGAGCAGGGCAAACACCAGTGCAAACGCCAGACCCGTGACTATCCCCATTTGCGCATCGGTCGCTGCAAATTCACTTTTGACAGGCTCTATCATCACCGACAGTATTTGCCTGCCGGTGAACATCTGGATATACAAACAGGTCAACAGCAGCAGTAATCCCTGCTGCCGATACATTCGCATCAGTTGACCCATAGGATTAACCTGGCTGGTGGTGTTGACGTTGGTTGGCCATGGTCATGGCGGTATCGTCAATCATATCCTCCTGTCCGCCGACTGTGCCGCGTCTGCCCAGCTCCAGCAGAATATCCCGCGCCGGTACACCGTATTTTTTCTCGGCGCGCTGGGCAAACAGCAAAAAGGAGGAGTAGACACCGGCATAGCCCAGGGTCAGCGCATCCCTGTCGATGCGGATCGGCTGCTCCATCATGGGCACCACCAAATCTTCTGCTACATCCATCAGATCGTACAGTTTGATACCGTGATCAACCTGCATTCTTTCCAGCACAGCTACAAACACTTCCAGCGGCGTGTTGCCCGCGCCCGCACCAAGCCCGGCCACTGAGCCATCGATGCGGTCGGCACCGGCCGCCATGGCCGCCAGCGAGTTGGGAATGCTCATGCCCAGATTGTGATGGCCGTGGAAACCGATTTCTGTCTCTGGCCTGAGTTTATCCCGCAGCAAACTGATGCGGTCAGTGACATCCGCAGGCAACATATAACCTGCTGAGTCGGTGCAATAGATGCAGTTGGCACCGTAAGATTCCATCAGCAGCGCCTGCTCGACCAGCTTTTGGGGCGAAGCCATGTGCGCCATCATCAGAAATCCCACAGTATCGAGTCCCAGTGTGCGGGCAAGGCCGATGTGCTGGGCAGAAACATCGGCCTCAGTGCAGTGTGTCGCTACTCTGATGGTCCCAACGCCAAGTTCATGTGCCATGCGCAGATGATCCGCGGTGCCAATCCCCGGCAGCAGCAGGGCCGAGATTTTTGCCTGCGTCATCCTGGGGATCACGGCGCCGAGGTATTCTTCATCGCTGTGAGCCGGGAAGCCATAGTTGAGGGATGCGCCACCCAAACCATCGCCATGGGTGACTTCTATCAATGGAATACCGGCGCGATCAAGCCCACAGGCGACCCGCACCATTTCTTCAACGCTGATCTGATGGCGTTTGGCGTGCATGCCGTCACGCAGGGACATGTCGTGCAGTTTCACCCGCTTTGCAGTTAAATTCATGGTGCAATTCCTTACTGTTGAGCCAGCATGATATCGGCGAACATTTCCGCGGTGCGGGCCGCTGATGCCGTCATAATGTCCAGGTTGCCGGCGTAAGCAGGCAGGAAGTCGCCCAGCCCTTCGACTTCGAGAAATACCGACACTTTACGGCCGTCGAAAACCGGACCATTTTTCAGCTTGTAGCCCGGTACATACCGTTGTACTTCGGCAATCATCGCGTTTACTGAGGCTGTAATGGCCTGCTCATCGGGTGTTTCTTCGGTCAGGCAATGAATGGTATCGCGCATCAGCAGCGGCGGCTCTGCCGGGTTGATAATGATGATCGCCTTGCCTTTTGCCGCGCCGCCCACCTGCTCAACCGCGCTGGCCGTGGTGCGGGTAAACTCATCGATATTCTGGCGGGTGCCGGGGCCCACCGAGCGGGAGGAGACAGTGGCGACAATTTCGGCGTATTCCACCTGCTGAACCCTTGAGACCGCAGCCACCATGGGAATGGTGGCCTGGCCACCGCAGGTAACCATGTTGACATTGAGCGTGCCGGGCCTGAGGTTGTCGAGATTGACCGGCGGCACGCAGAAAGGGCCGATGGCCGCGGGCGTCAGATCGATCATTAATACACCCAGTTCATTGAGTTTCCGGGAGTTTTCAGCATGAACATAGGCAGAGGTCGCATCGAACGCGATGCGGATATCATCCTGCTGAATATGCGGCAGCAGGCCATCAACACCGTCTGCCGTGATTTTCAGTCCGGCCGATGCAGCGCGTTGCAGACCTTCTGACTCAGGGTCAATGCCCACCATCCATACCGGCTCGAGCACTTCGCTGCGCAGCAGCTTGTACATCAAATCTGTGCCTATGTTGCCCGAGCCTATCAGGGCGCACTTAATCTTGTTCATGCTCTATTCCTTGCAATAAGACCTGTTGATATTCAGACATCTGTCAGTCACAGAAACTCAGGTTGCAGTCGCCCAGTCCCTCGATGGTCATGGAAAAATGGTCTCCCGCAGCGACGTCAATCAGCGGGGCGAGGGCGCCGGAGAGGATAATTTCGCCTTTTTTGAAGGGAATACCATATTGCCCCAGCGTATTGGCCAGCCAGGCAACCGCCTGAGCAGGATGTCCCTGCACCGCGCTGCCAAGCCCGGTTCCAGCCAGTTTACCGTTGTGATACACACTCATTTGTGCCGCAGCCAAATCCAGTGCGCGCGGGCAACTGCGCTGCTTGCCGATGACAAACACGCCACAGGAGGCGTTGTCTGCCACCGTATCGATAATGGAGATGCGCCAGTTATCGATGCGTGAATCCACTATCTCAAAGCAGGGCGCGACCCAGTCAGTGGCATCCAGTACCTGCTCGGCGGTGATCCCGGGGCCGGTCAGATCCTGTTTTAAGCAAAACGCGATTTCGCCTTCGGCTCTGGGCTGAATCAGGCCTGCCTGACGGATGCTGATTTCCGCCCCGGCCGGGTAGTGCATGCGGTCAGTCAGAAAGCCAAAGTCCGGTTGATGGACATTCAGCATCTGCTGCACCACTTTGCTGGTGACGCCAATTTTTTTGCCTATGACCTGCTCGCCGCTGGCCTGACGCATCTTCAGGGTCTGCAGCGAAATCCGATATGCATCGTCTATGGTCAGCAGAGGCTGGCTGCCGATGATTGGCGCAATGGTGCGTCGATCTTTCAGCGCCTGGAACAGAATGGCGCCCCATTGTTCATGTTCAGTCATCGCGGTTTTCATCAGCGGCCGCTCCAGAGATCCGGCAGGCCGGGGTCGGTTTGACGGATAAGGCGTTTAAGCAGAAGTTTGAGGGCGGTGACATCGCCGCGACCGATTTCATCCACCAGATCATCTTCGATGGCTTTGGCCTGTGCAATCTGCCCCAAACACGCCTGATGCCCCTCCTGAGTCAGCTGATAGTGCTCGTCTTCGATGTTGACCAGTGCGGCCTGTTCAAGTTGCTGCATATGCTCATGCTCAAGCACATGACCTGTGTAGCTGATGTGGGCATTCAACCCGGCCAAATCCAGTTTTCCCTGAATGGACAGCACTGACAGCGCGAAAAAGTGCGCCGTGCCCAGGCCGAATTTGGCCAGCTCCTGCTGCATTTTCTGCATCATCTGGAAGTGCGCCCGTCCCAGCAGATAGCCCAGCAGATCTTCTGTGTAGCAGCAGTCCAGTGGTGCCTGTATGTCACTCAGTGTTACCGCTTCTCGGGGCTTGCGGGCCGTCAGTGCATACTGGCCACTCTGGAATACCAAAGGCGGCAATTCACTGTGATCGAAATCCAGTACTTCGCCGATGAAGATCAGATGGTCGCCGCCATCATGAACAAAGGCGGTGCGGCACTGAAATCTGGCGCTGCACTGACCGATCAGGGGCGCACTGGTTTTTCCCTCATCCAGCATCAGCCCCTGAAATTTGTCTTCGCCTTTTGCCGCAAAGCGGTTGGACAGTTCCTGCTGATCCATCGACAACACATGCACATTCCAGTGCTCCGCGGCGGTGAACACAGGTACACTCAGGGCGCTTTTGGCCAGACTCCAGAGCACCAGCGGCGGCTCAAGCGATACGGAATTGAAACTGTTGGCGGTCAGTCCCACAGGGGTGCCGTCCTGGGCGCGGGTGGTGATAATGGTCACCCCGGTTGTAAAAGTGCCCAAGGCGCTGCGCAGCGCCCGGGGATCCAGGTTGGACTGGGTCATCAAAAACTCCTTGCTGGCCACTTGGGTGCCATGTTGTCAGGGCTGTCGTTTCTGCGCCTGATCACCCGCCAGAGAGGATAAGCAGGCGGGAAGGCGGGATAGGATGTCAGTATCGGTACAAGTGATTGGCTGACCATCGTCGATTTGGACTAACCTAGCTGTCCCGGCGGTTTTTCGCTGCGTGATGCCATGGTCTTAATGACCAGCGATAATGGGTGACTCAAATAAATTGCCGCGCTGTTGAGTCAGGTCGAGGAATACTGGGGTTGGCATTTGCATTGACTTTGGATGGCAATGGCAGAACCAGCACTATGGGGTTGGTCCGTTTGGACCATGTCTTATTGACCGTAAGCGGGTAAACAAGAGTCCATATTTCTTTGTTTTATGGATCTGAACTTATGTCAGTCAATCAGATGGGTACCTCTATCGAAGCGCTTAACCGGCAGCTGACCACTCAGCGGCAGGCACACCGGAAAATGCCGGTCACTGATGCAGCACAACGTCGGGCGCAGATCCAGTCTGTCATCGATATGTTGGTGGCGGGGCACTGCCGGCTGGTGGATGCCATGGAAACTGATTTTGGCGGTCGCCACCGTGGTTTTTCCCTGATGAATGATATTCTTGGGTCAATGGCATCGCTTAAGCATACCCGGGACAATCTGGGTCAATGGATGACACTTCAGCAGCGGCCGGTATTCTCCCCCTATGACCAACTGGGTGCCAGCGCTGAAGTGCGCTTTCAGGCCAAAGGTGTGGTGGGGATTATGGGTACCTGGAATGCCCCCATTTATACTTTGCTCAGTCCGCTGGCCTGCGTATTGGGCGCCGGCAATCGCGCTATCCTCAAACCCTCTGAGCTGACGCCCTGTACTGCCGAGGTATTGGCTGAATTGATTGCCCTGCACCTGGACCCTGAATGGATCAGCACAGTGAATGGCGGCCCTGAGCTTGGCGCCGCGTTTGCCGGTGCCGGTTTTGATCATCTGATGTTTACCGGCTCAGGTGAAGTTGGCAAAAAGGTGATGACTGCCGCGGCCCAGCAGTTGACGCCTGTGACTCTGGAACTTGGCGGTAAATCGCCGGCGATTATCTCCCGTCAGGGTGACATGATGGAATACTGTCGCCGTCTGGCGATAGCCAAAGGCACCAATGGCGGTCAGATTTGTGTCAGCCCGGACATTCTGTATGTACCGGTTGAGTCGAAAGATGCTGTCATTGATGCGCTGCTGAATCAGTTCCGTCGTCTTTATCCGACTGTCACCGGCAATGGGGATCTGACCCCCATCATCAATGACAGGCACCTGGAGCGTATCGAATCATTGCTGGCGGATGCACGGGACAGAGGGATTACATTGATATCCAGTCATGGTGATGAGGTAGGGGCTGATCGCCGTTTGGGATTAACTCTGGTGCTTGAGCCTGCCGCTGACGCCAAAGTCATGCAGCAGGAGATATTCGGGCCGCTGTTAATCATCAAAGGATATCAGCAGATCAGCGAAGTCATTGAAGATATCAATTCCCGCTCAAATCCGCTGGCGTTGTATTGGTTTGGTGACAGTGACAGTAGCGGAAATGTTGGCAGCGGTGAGGAACGTGACGGTAACCATGTCTTTGCCAGCGAGCTTGAGCTGGTGCTGGCAATGACCCGCAGTGGCGGTGTTACCGTAAATGACGCACTGCTGCATGCTGCCATGCACGATGCGCCTTTTGGCGGCACAGGTCATTCAGGCATGGGGCATTATCACGGCCGGGAAGGCTTTTTGACTTTCAGTCATATGAAAACTGTGTTGACGTCGCCGGGTTGGGACCCCAGAGCTGAGTGGGGCATGTTGCCGCCTTATCATGAGGGTTTCGAAGCCGTGATGGCCTCTCAGGTGGTTGCTGATTGATGTTTACCGGTGCGGCAACTGATTGAATAGGTCTTTGAAAGCACCGGTGCTACCAGACAGCAGTTACTGGCTCTCTGACTTGTACTCAGTATTGGCTTTGGCCATCACAACAATATCCAGCAGGGTGATGAGCAATATGGTCAGACAGACGGTACTGATAGCGCCACTGATGAAATCCGGCAGGCTAAACACCCCGAACTCTGTGATGGTCAGCGCCGCCGCGCTGAGCAAGGTCGCAAGTAACAGCAGAGTATTTCGTTGCATGAAGTTCAATCCCTGACTGGACATAACTTCAGTGTAGTTCAGTGGCAAAAAGGGCAGCGAATCGCTGCCCTTGCTTTTACTTCTGGGGAACTTGAAAGTGAAATTTCAATAATTATTCAGTCAGTTCGCCGGCCAGATTAAGTTGCATCTGACGTTTGATTTCATCCGGTGGCAAATCTTTTCCCAGCAAATAATGCAATTTCGCCAGCGCGGCTTCAATGGTCATGTCGGCACCGCTGATCACCCCATTGCGCTTGAGGCCCGTGCCGGTCGCGTAACCTGACATGTTGACCCGTCCCTGGAAGCACTGGGTGAGGTTCACCAGTACAATTCCACGCTCATCGGCTTCTTTCAGGGTTTGCAGCAACGCTGGATCTTCCGGCGCATTCCCCACACCAAAGGTCAGCAAAATAAGTGCCTTAACCGGTTGCTGCAGAATATTGACGAAAATCTCAGTGGAAATGCCGGGATACAGGGTGACCACACCTATGGGTTGAGGTCTGACACAGGCCACTTCCAGCGGCTTGTTGCTGGGCTGGCAGACCACGCCTTTTTTCAGGCTGATTTTAATACCGGCTTCGGCCAGCATTGGGAAGTTGGGGGAGGCGAACGCATCAAATCCATCGGCGTGGGCTTTGGTAGAGCGGTTGCCACGGAACAGTTTGTTGTTGAAATACAGGCAGACTTCGGCGATGGGATAGTGTGCGGCCAGATACAGTGAATTCAGCAGGTTGGTTTGACCGTCGGAGCGCAACTGACTGAGCGGGATCTGCGAACCCGTAACTATGACGGGTTTGGATAGCCCCTGCAGCATAAATGACAGCGCTGATGCGGTGTAGGCCATGGTATCAGTGCCATGCAGAATCACAAATCCATCATATTTGTCATAGTTAGCTTTGATGTCATTGGCGATTTGCTGCCAGTCCGTTGGCTTCATATTGGAGGAGTCGATGAGTGGACTGTATTCCTGGATCACGAAGTTGGGCATCTCTTCGTGATAGAACTCAGGCATGGCCTGAATACACTCAGTCAGGAATCCTGAAGCCGGCACAAACCCGATATCGGTTTTTTTCATCCCTATGGTGCCGCCTGTGTAGGCGATATAGATATTTGCTTTGCTCATGGTGTTGTGTAGGGGAAGACTGGTGACGGCAAGTATAGCGGAAAGATAAGTTTACTTAAATCTTTGTGAATGAGAGGTTTTCACCTGAGTGTTAAGTCAAAGCCCGGCAATCATGCCGGGCTTGAGCTCAATCAGTCGTTGCAGGTATCGCAGTAAAGGTAAATGCCATTGGGGTCGTTGAAGCTGTCCAGCAGACTGATCTCCAGTTTGGCCTGATTGATCAACTGTTCCAGCAGCCCTGAATCTGCCCGCAGATCCGGTAACCAACCGGATGCGGCACCAAACAGTTGCTGGATAAATAGCTGCTCGGCTGACAATTCCTGTTCAAACAAATGGGTGTCGTATTGGCTTAAACCAGCAAGTTCTGCGGCTTTGGCGACGGCCTGCTGCATATCACCAAGCTCATCTACCAGCCCTAACTCCAGTGCTTTGACACCTGTCCACACCCGGCCCTGAGCGATTTTATCCACGTCCTGCGGTGACATGCCCCGGCCGCTGGCAACGATATTGATAAACTCCTGATAGCCGCGCTCTATCCCTCTTTGAATCACTGCACTGACCTGAGGCGACAGGGCCCGGGTGACCGACAGACCGGCCCAGTCGGACGTGGCCACGCCATCGGTATAAATGCCGAGATTAGCCAGTGTTTTCTCAAAGGTGGTGATCATGCCAAATATACCAATTGAGCCGGTAATGGTGGTTGGCGTGGCAAAAATATAATCGGCATCGGCGGAGATCCAGTACCCCCCTGATGCTGCAACGCTGCCCATGCTGATCACCACAGGCTTATTGGCCTTTTGCAGTGCCAGCACTTCCTGACGGATTTGCTCAGAGGCAAATGCACTGCCTCCGGGGCTGTCCACTCTCAGTACTACTGCCTTGATATCATCGTCATATCGGGCTTTACGCAGCAGGGCAGAGGTGCTTTCCCCCCCAATTTCACCCGGTTGTTGATAGCCGTTGAGAATTTTGCCCTTGGCGACAATCACGCCTATGTTTTGCTCGCTCAGTGGCAGACTCGGCTGTTTCATCAAGGCCAGATAGTCATCAAAATGCACCTGGCGGAAACTGTGGTGCTCTTTATCTTCAGGCAGCAGTTGTTTCATCTCTTCGCGAAAACCATCGCGGGTCACCAGTTTATCTACCCAACCGAGATTGATGGCAACCTGAGCCGGCTGGCCATTGGCCTTGTCCAGCTGCGCCAGATAATCTTCAGCGCTGAGCGACAGCTGATCTGGCTGCAACTGGCGGTTGACTGCCACTGTGTCCGAATAGGATTGCCATAAACCATTCAGCAGTGCTGTGTTGGCCTCTTTGGCTGCTGGCGACATATCATCGCGAAGGAATGGCTCAACCGCTGACTTGTAGGTTCCGACCCTGAATACGTGAGTTTGCACATCCAGTTTTTCCAGCGCACTTTTGAAATACATCTGGTAGCTGGAGAGGCCATCTATCATCACGCCGCCCTGTGGGTTGAGATAGATTTTATCAGCATAACTGGCCAGCAAATATTGCTGCTGATCGAAGAAATTACCGTAGGCAAATACCTGTTTGCCTGAGGCTCGAAATTCGTTCAGTGCTTCGCCAATGACCTGCAATTTACTCATACCGGCACGGCGCAAATCCGGCAGCACCAACACGATGGCCTTGATCCGGCTGTCTACTTCGGCGTTATGTATGGTATCGAGCACATCTGCCAGCAGGATTTCGTGCTCATCGGGATTATTCTTGCCCTGACTGAACAATGCTTCGATGGGGTCCACATAGCGCTTCTGATCCACAATCGAACCGGAAAGCTCCAGCACCAATGCGGTATCCGGCTTAACGCTGACCGGCTCTTCTTCGGTCATTGCCACTATCAAAGCTGCCAGCAGTCCAAAGACCAGAAGATTCAATATAAGTTTGCGCAGGCCGTTTACCGTGCGCCACAGTCCGACAAAAATACGTCGAATAACAGATGGTTTCGTCGACATCCACAGTCGCTCCTCAAAATAACTCTCGGGCTTATGCTAACTCAGATCCCCGGAATCCGCGCCTCTCATTTGTAAAGTAATTTAACAATCATGGTGCAGTGAGATGTTGAGCTCATTTCTGCCTCAGGGTATGCTGCGTTAAATCACATGTTTTAAAAGGGTGTTTGAATGCCGGCAGAGCAAATGATAACAACGCAGGGATCTGCGGATACTCCCTATCCACATTTACTTTCATCACTGGATCTGGGCTTTACCACCCTGAAAAACCGGGTGTTGATGGGGTCCATGCACACCGGGCTTGAAGAGGAGAAAGGTGGTTTTGAAAAACTAGCGGCGTTCTACCGCGAGCGGACAGAAGGTGGGGTCGGTTTGATTGTGACCGGGGGCATCTCCCCCAACTTGCGCGGCCGTTTGGCACCCCATGCGTCGCAGTTGAGCTTTCCCTGGCAGGTCAGTAAACATCAGATAGTGACCGACGCAGTGCATCAAGCCGGTGGCAAAATCTGTATGCAAATCCTGCATGCGGGACGTTACGGCTATCATCCGTTTTCCCAGGCTCCGAGCGCCATTAAAGCGCCGATTACTCCTTTCAAACCCTGGGCCATGGCGTCCTGGCAGGTGAAACGGACCATCAGCGCCTATATTCGCTGCGCCAGACTGGCAAAAGAAGCCGGTTATGACGGTGTGGAAGTGATGGGCTCTGAAGGGTATCTGATCAATCAGTTCATCAGTGCCCGCACCAACAAACGCAGCGATGAATGGGGTGGCAGTTTTGAAAATCGCTGTCGCTTGGCACTGGAAATTGTCAAAGGTATCCGGGCAAAAGTTGGCCGCGATTTTATTATTATCTTCCGTCTGTCCATGCTGGATTTGGTTGATGAAGGCTCGAGCTGGGATGAAGTCGTACAGCTGGCCAAGTGGCTGGAATCAGCGGGTGTAACCCTCATTAATACCGGCATTGGCTGGCACGAAGCGCGCATTCCCACCATTGTCACCTCTGTGCCCCGCGCGGCCTTTGCCTGGGTGACAGAAAAGCTGAAAAGCGAGGTGTCGGTGCCGCTGGTGGCCACCAATCGCATTAATATGCCGAATGTCGCAGAGCATATTCTGGCTTCCGGTCAGGCCGATATGGTGTCGATGGCGCGGCCGTTTCTGGCCGATCCTGAGTTGGTCAACAAGGCTGCGTCTGGTCGTGCAGATCTGATTAATACCTGTATCGGCTGTAATCAGGCTTGTCTGGATCATACCTTCTCGATGAAACGGGCGACCTGCCTGGTGAATCCGCGCGCCTGCTTTGAAACCGAACTTAATTTTACGCCGGCTCAGATCAAAAAACGCCTTGCTGTGATAGGCGCAGGACCTGCCGGCATGGCTTTTGCTGTTTATGCTGCGCAGCGCGGCCATGACGTGGTGGTGTTTGAGGCCAGAGGCGAGGTCGGCGGTCAGTTCAATCTGGCCAGTAAAATTCCCGGTAAAGAGGAGTTTGATGAGACGATTCGTTATTTCGATGCTCAGTTCAAGGCGCTGGGGATCAGCTTGAAACTCAATACCCGTTTTACCGCCGAGACGCTGCAGCATGAAACCTTTGATGAAGTCATTTTGGCAAGTGGTGTGGTACCGCGTAAGGTCAATGTCCCCGGCTTTGATTCTCCCCGGGTAGTGACTTATCAGCAGGTGCTCAGAGGTGAGGTTGATGTTGGTCACAAGGTCGCCCTGATTGGCGCAGGTGGCATCGGTTTTGATATGGCCCATTACCTGTGTGAATCGGTCTCCAGTACGGTTAACCCGGATGTTTGGTATCGTCAATGGGGCGTGGATACCGGCTATCAACACCGCGGCGGATTGATGGAGCCGGTGCCCGGCGAGCATGTACCACTCAGGCAGGTGTATCTGCTGCAGCGGAAAACCTCGAAAATTGGTCAGGGACTGGGCAAAACCAGTGGCTGGGTGCACCGCAGTGTTATCAAGCAGCATGGGGTGATCACCAAAACCGGTGTGAGTTATGAAAAGCTGGATGAGCAGGGGTTGCACATCCATATCGGCGAGGCCGCTGAGGTATTGCCTGTAGATACGGTGGTACTGTGCGCCGGACAAGAATCCAATCGCGAACTGGAAGCTGAGTTGCGCGCCACCGGACTTCCGGTACATTTAATAGGTGGCGTAGATGTAGCCGCCGAACTGGATGCCAAACGCGCGATCCGTCAGGGCGCCGAGTTGGCCGCGCAAATATAATCCCGCCTGCTCCTGCAGGTCGGTCTGCAGGAGCTTATGATGAAACGACTCTGGTTATCGTTATCCCTGCTGGTGCTGCTTGTCAGTATGGTCAGCAGCCTTTCTGTGCCTGGCGCTCAGGCCGGCGACTTCAATCCTGAATTGGCGGCGCAAACCGGGGCGGATGACTATGGCATGAAATCTTATGTCATGGCATTTCTCAAAGCCGGTCCCAACCGTGAGGGTACAGAAGCGAAAAAGGCTGAATTGCAGCGCGCCCATCTGGACAATATCAAACGTCTTGCCGATGAAGGCCTGTTGGTGCCGGCCGGGCCTTTTCTGGACGATGGTGTGCTCAGGGGGATCTACATTTTCAATGTTGCCGATATTGACACAGCGAAAAAGCTGACTGAGTCAGATCCCGCAATTCAGGCGGGCAGTCTGGTTATGGAGTTACATCCCTGGTATGGCTCGGCGGCTCTGATGCAAATCAATCAGTTACACAGCCAGTTGGCCAGGAAGGGGATTTAACCGTGAACATGGCAGTGACAAAAACAGCAGAGACAACATGAAGTGAATACAACACTGACAACATCTGTCACCCGGAAATGACAAGCTGCCATCAACCGGGTGCAGATGAACGTTACTCTCAGTCCTGCAACAGCGTTTTACGTAGCTGGTGAGGAGGGCGGGTAATGACCTGAACGCCTTGTGAAGACAGGTCGAGATTGACATTGCTGTCCGGCACACAGCAGCAGGGCAGACATTCGTCCGCTGCCAGTGACGCCAGTGGTGGCGTCAGGTAGGTCACCTTGCCAGCCAGCAGGCGTGTCTTGCACGCGCCGCAATAACCACTGCGGCACTCAGAGAAAATCTTAATCTTTTTGAATTCGAGCGCTTCCAGCAAGGTGCTGTGCTGCTGATTAAACAGCAGCACAGGCTGGCCTTGTAGGCTGACGATGGGGTCTTTTTTAAAGATCAAAGTCAAGGAACTCATTTTCATCGATGGAAGAGTCAATCTGACCCACCAGGTAAGAGGAGACTTCCACTTCCTGCGGGGCGACCTGCACTGAATCACTTTCCAGCCAGTTTTTCATCCATGGCAGTGGGTTACTTACCTCTGTGTATGGCAGGGGCAGGTTAACGGCCTTCATACGTTCATTGGTGATGTATTCCACATACTGACACAGGATATTTTCGTTCAGGCCAATCATGGAGCCGTCCTTAAACAGGTACTTGGCCCACTCTTTTTCCTGCTCGGCGGCGCGGACAAACAGGTCGTAACACTCGGAGTAACATTCGATGGCAATCTCTTCCATCTCAGGATCATCCTTGCCGGACTGCATCAGACTCAGAATATGCTGAGTGCCGTTCAGGTGCAGGGCTTCGTCACGGGCGATCAGACGAATAATCTTGGCATTCCCTTCCATCAGCTTGCGCTCGGCAAAGGCGAAAGAGCAGGCAAAACTGACATAGAAACGGATGGCTTCCAGTGCGTTCACTGACATCATGCACAGATACAGTTGCTTTTTCAGCGCCCGCAGTGACACCGTGATCTCTTCACCATCAATCCTGTGAGTACCTTCACCGTGCAGTTCGAATACCTGAGTCATACGAATAAGTTTGTCGTAATACTCAGAGATATCCGCCGCCCGCTTGAGGATGTGCTCGTTCACTACGATATCGTCAAAAATCTTGCTGGGATCGTTGACGATATTACGGATGATGTGCGTGTAGGAGCGCGAGTGAATGGTCTCGGAAAATGACCAGGTTTCAATCCAGGTTTCCAACTCAGGCAAAGACACCAGTGGCAAAAATGCCACGTTGGGGCTGCGACCCTGAATGGAGTCCAGCAGCGTCTGATACTTGAGGTTGGAAATAAAGATATGCTGCTCGTGGTCTGGCAGCTTGTTAAAGTCGATTTTGTCGCGGCTTACATCAACTTCTTCCGGACGCCAGAAGAAGGACAACTGCTTTTCAATCAGCTTTTCAAAGACTTCATACTTTTGTTGGTCATAGCGCGCGACGTTCACCGGTTGGCCAAAGAACATGGGTTCTTTGGTGGCATCGTTGGGTGTTTGACAAAAAGTTGAATAAGTCATGGTGTCTTCCTGATAACGGGGGCCCAAGGCCCCAACAAACTCACTGGGTGATGATTAGATCTTACAGGCGCCGCCTGCACAGCCATCATCTTCCTTCTCAAGGGTTGTCAGACCATCTAGCTTGTCTGAGGCGCCATCGCGGGTGTTGTGATAGTACAGAGTCTTCACACCCAGTTTGTATGCGGTCAGCAAATCTTTCAGCAGCTGCTGCATGGGGACTTTATGGCCGGTAAAGCGGCTTGGGTCATAATTGGTATTCGCAGAAATCGCCTGATCCACGAACTTCTGCATGATACCCACCAGTTGCAGATAGCCTTCATTGCCCGGCATTTGCCACAGGAGTTCATATTTGTCTTTCAGCTCATCAAAATCCGGCACGACTTGCTTAAGCTGACCATCTTTACTGGCTTTGACGCTGATAAGACCGCGGGGCGGCTCAATGCCGTTAGTGGCATTGGAGATCTGCGATGACGTCTCTGACGGCATCAATGCCGACAGGGTTGAGTTACGCAGGCCATATTGCATGATGTCCTGACGCAGGGTTTCCCAGTCCAGGTGCAGTGGCTCATTGCAGTACTCATCCAGTGCCGACTTATAAGTGTCAATCGGCAGAATGCCCTGAGAGTAAGTGGTCTCGTTAAAGGCAGGGCAGGCGCCTTGCTCTTTGGCCAGCTCCATCGACGCCTTCAGCAGATAGTACTGAATCGCTTCAAAGGTTTTGTGAGTCAGGTTGTTACCACTGCCGTCAGAGTACTTCACACCGTTCTTGGCCAGATAGTTGGCGAAGTTAATCACACCAATACCCAGAGTACGACGGTTCATGGACGCAATATGTGCGGCCTTGATGGGGTAATCCTGATAATCCAGCAGGTTGTCCAGTGCACGTACTGCCAGTGCCGCCAGGTGCTCCAGCTCATCCAGGCTCTCAATGGCGCCCAGGTTCAAAGCAGACAGGGTACACAGGGCGATTTCACCGGTTTCATCGTCGATGTTGTTCATCGGCTTGGTTGGCAGCGCAATTTCCAGACACAGGTTGGACTGACGGATTGGTGCAACCTTGGCATCGAACGGACTGTGAGTGTTACAGTGATCCACGTTCTGGATATAGATACGACCGGTTGAGGCGCGTTCCTGCATCATCAGCGAAAACAGCTCAGACGCTCTGAGGGTCTTCTTGCGAATACTGCTGTCCTGCTCATAGAGTTCATACAGACGCTCGAATTCATCCTGATCTTCAAAGAAGGCATCATACAGGCCCGGTACGTCAGAGGGACTGAACAGCGTAATGTTGCCGCCTTTGATCAGACGGGTGTACATCAGCTTGTTGAGCTGCACGCCGTAATCCAGATGACGGATACGGTTGTCTTCAACACCTCGGTTGTTCTTCAGAACCAGCAGTGATTCTACTTCCAGGTGCCACATAGGGTAGAACAGGGTCGCTGCACCACCACGCACGCCGCCCTGAGAGCAGGACTTCACCGCAGTCTGGAAATACTTATAGAATGGAATACAGCCGGTGTGGAAGGCTTCACCACCACGAATTGGACTGCCCAGAGCGCGGATACGGCCGGCATTGACGCCGATACCGGCGCGCTGACTCACATACTTCACAATCGAAGAGGCGGTCGCATTGATGGAGTCCAGGCTGTCACCACACTCGATCAGCACACAGGAGCTGAACTGACGGGTAGGGGTGCGCACGCCGGACATGATTGGCGTCGGCAGTGAAATCTTGAAGGTCGATACCGCATCATAGAAGTCTTTGATGTACTGCAGGCGGGTCTCGCGCGGATAACCCGCAAACAGACAGGCGGCCACCAGAATATACAGGAACTGGGCGCTTTCATAGACTTCGCCGGTGACCCGGTTTTGCACCAGATACTTGCCTTCCAGCTGCTTGACTGCTGCGTAAGAGAAGGTCAGATCGCGGCTGTGATCTATGTAAGAGTCCATCAGATCCAGCTCTTCCCTGCTGTAATCTTCCAGTATGTGTTTGTCGTACTTGCCCAGATCGACCAAGCGGGTGACATGGTCAAACAGTGCCGGTGGTTCAAATTGACCATAGGCTTTCTTGCGCAGATGGAAAATTGCCAGTCGCGCAGCCAGGAATTGATAATCCGGTGACTCCGGAGAGATCAGGTCAGCAGCGGCCTTGATAATGGTCTCATGGATAGCTTCGGTGGGAATACCGTCATAAAACTGCAGATGTGAGCGCAGTTCTACTTCGGAAACAGATACCTTGTCTAATCCTTTAGCTGCCCAGGTAACAACGCGGTGGATTTTATCGAGATCGATATTTTCACGCTCTCCACTGCGTTTAGTGACTGTCATATTGCTATTCATTGAAAATAGGCCCTGATGTAATAGACATAAAACACCCTTGCATGTCGCTACTGCTGAAACTCTGAACGCTGATTTGCCGCTGAGGCTGAAGGGGGCGAGAAAGACTGTCAGCGCGCCGCACTCCCGGCTTTTTGTGAGCCGTGTTATTAGTGTCCAGTTTTCAAGCGACACACAATATATGGTGTCAATTTGAAACTTAACTACAAGATAGTGAGGTGAGGCCACTTTTGCAAGTTGCAAATCAGGTGACATCCTGTGGATAATGTGAGGATAAATAAGCGGTGTAAGCGGGGGCTAACCCCGCAGGCAAATAGCTTTAAGTATTTCTGATTTGCTGGTGAAAAATTATCTGATTGATACGTTCACAACCGATCGATACTTTATCAATCGACTGGCTGATCTCTGTGGGGGATCAAATCAGATCCAGCAGGGATCGCGGATCGCCAAGCTGGGCAAAACTAGGCCAGCTATCAACCGCATCATCATCAGCAATATACCCCCAAAGCGCTACTATACCTGTCATTCCAGCGGCCTGTGCAGCCAGCAGGTCACGTTCAGCATCACCCAGATAGCATACCTGAGCAGGGTTGACGTTGGATTGCATAGCGCCCAGATACATGGGGGCAGTGTCCGGTTTGGCGCGGGTACAACTGTCGCCACTGATAATGCAGCGCATCTGCCCGGTCAGATTGAGTCGATCCAGCAGTACCCGGGTATAGCGGGCCGGTTTATTGGTGATAACGCCAGTGGATATGTTCCGCTCTGCGAGCCCCACAAGCAGCGTCTCCATGCCATCAAATAGCGTGGCGTATTGACCATTGGTGGTGTGATAGTGCTTTAACAGGGCATCTCGCACCGCAAATTGCGTGGCTTCATCGACATCTGGCGCGCCGGCTTTAGCCAGCGCCAGACTACCGTGTGAAGCAACAGGGCGCATGGCTTCAAGCGTTGCGCCTGCCAAGCCAAGCTCTGCTAACGCCAGATTCAGTGCAGCCACCAGATCCGGCGCAGTATCCACCAAAGTGCCATCCAGGTCGAACAGCACAGCTTTGATTTCTGGTGTGACGAGGGACATCAGTCGACCTTCTGGGTGGCAATCATATAGTTAACTTCCACACTTGAGGTGTAGCGGAACAAGCCGGTCAGCGGGTTGTAGGTGATGCCGTGGGCGTCGCGACACAAAAGATCTGTGGTATCCACCAATGCCATCAGCTCTGAAGGGCGGATGAACTTGCTGTGATCATGGGTGCCTACGGGTAACATCTTCAGCAGATATTCAGCGCCCAGAATGGTTTCCACATATGAACGCAAATTGCGGTTAATAGTGGAAAAGAACACCCAGCCATCGGGTTTGACCATGTCACAGCAGGCCTGGATCACGGAGCGTGGGTCCGGCACATGCTCGAGCATCTCCATACAGGTCACCACATCATATTGCTCGCGATGACTGTCACGATGGGCTTCAGCTGTATTTTTGAGGTAATCAATAGCGACACCGGCTTCCAGTGCGTGCAGACGGGCCACTTCCAGCGGCTCTTCACCCATGTCCAGTCCTGTGACCTTGGCGCCAATGCGGGCCATGCTTTCTGACAGAATGCCACCGCCGCAGCCGACGTCCAGTACCTGCTTACCAAACAAGCCACCTGCTTTTTCATCTATATAGTTAAGGCGCAGAGGATTGAGTTCATGCAGCGGCTTGAATTCGCCCTTGGGGTCCCACCAACTGGCAGCCATTTTTTCAAATTTGGCGATTTCTATGGGGTCGACGTTGTAATTCTGTTCCATGGTTACCCTGACGTGTTGATTGCAAAACGCCAACATTATGAATCAGGCAGGAAAAATAAAACAGCGGTGCAGACCTCATCTGATTTAATCCAGGTCAAGGATTTAGTGCGGTGGTCAATAATTAAACGATAAAAGCAGGGATTTTACCGGATTAACCTGAATTTGGACTTCAACCACCTGAATTTGACGAAAATTGTTGCCTTTTTAAGCCGAGCAGAGCGGGCGGTTGATTTCATTCTGACTTGGCTCTGGCGACATTAAATAACTGTGTTAGAATGCCAAATCACGTTTGTTGGCTGAACAAGGCACAGGTTGCGGCGCGTCAGCTAAATTTTCAGGGGATCGAGCAGTTTATGACTGATCTGGCTTCATCTATTTCGCCAATTAATATTGAAGACGAACTCAAGAATTCGTACCTGGATTACGCCATGAGCGTAATCGTGGGGCGTGCATTGCCTGACGTACGCGACGGTTTGAAACCCGTTCACCGCCGCGTGCTGTTCGCAATGAATGAACTTAAAAACGATTGGAACAAGCCATATAAGAAGTCCGCACGTGTCGTCGGTGACGTAATCGGTAAATATCACCCACACGGTGACAGCGCGGTTTACGACACTATCGTACGTATGGCTCAACCATTCTCTCTGCGTTATACACTGGTGGATGGCCAGGGTAACTTCGGTTCCATCGACGGTGACGCCGCAGCAGCGATGCGTTATACGGAAATCCGTATGCAGAAGCTGGCACATCAATTGCTGGCGGATCTGGAAAAGGAAACCGTCGATTTCGTTCCCAACTACGATGGCACCGAGCAGATCCCCGCCGTGTTGCCTACCCGTATTCCTAACCTGCTGGTTAACGGTGCCTCTGGTATCGCAGTAGGTATGGCGACCAACATTCCACCGCACAACCTCAATGAAGTGGTGCAGGGGTGTCTGGCGCTGATCGAAGACCCTGAGCTGTCGATTACCCAGCTGATGGATTATATCCCGGGTCCTGACTTCCCAACGGCCGCCTTTATCAATGGTCGCAAGGGCATTATCGATGCTTACCACACAGGTCGCGGCAAGGCCATCATGCGTGCCCGCGCCGAGGTGGAAACCGAAGATAACGGCCGTGAGCGCATTATCGTTACTGAGATCCCGTATCAGGTAAACAAAGCCCGCTTGATTGAAAAAATCGCCGAGCTGGTAAAAGACAAGAAGATTGAAGGTATCAGTGGCCTGCGCGATGAGTCTGATAAAGACGGTATGCGTATCGTTATCGAGATCAAGCGCGGTGAAGTGGGCGAGGTGGTACTGAACAATCTGTACGCCCAGACCCAGATGCAAACCTCCTTCGGTATTAACATGGTGGCCTTGGCCAACGGTCAGCCTAAACTGTTTAACCTCAAGGAGATGCTGGAAGCCTTTATTCTGCATCGCCGTGAAGTGGTGACCCGCCGTACTGTGTTCGAGCTGCGCAAAGCCCGTGATCGTGCCCACATTCTGGAAGCACTGGCGGTGGCGCTGGCCAATATCGATCCGATTATTGCCCTTATCAAAGCCTCGCCAAGTCCGGCAGAAGCCAAGGTTAGACTGGTTGAGAGCGGCTGGGCGCTGGGCAACGTTCAGGGCATGCTGGAGAAGGCCGGTGATGACGCCGCCCGTCCAGAGTGGCTGGAGCCAGAGTATGGTATCCGTGATGGTCTGTACTACCTGACTGAACAACAGGCTCAGGCAATTCTGGATCTGCGCCTGCACAAGCTGACCGGGCTGGAACATGAAAAGATCCTGTCTGAATATGAAGAATTGCTGGAAATCATCGCTGGTCTGCTGTTTATTCTGCGCAGCCCAGAGCGTTTGATGGAAGTGATTAAAGAAGAGCTGGAAGAAGTGCTTGAGCAGTTTGGTGATGCCCGCCGCACTGAAATCAACGCCAACGAGATCGACATCAGCCTGGAAGATCTGATCAACGAAGAAGACGTGGTAGTGACCCTGTCGCATCTGGGTTATGCCAAGTATCAGCCGCTGACTGACTATCAGGCGCAGCGCCGTGGTGGTAAAGGTAAAGCCGCGACCAAGGTGAAAGACGAAGATTTCGTTGAAAAACTGCTGGTGGCCAATACTCATGACACCATCCTGTGCTTCTCTGACTTCGGTAAGATGTACTGGATGAAAGTGTACCAGTTGCCGCTGGCCAGCCGTCAGAGCCGCGGTAAGCCAATTGTGAACCTGTTGCCGCTGCAGGAAGGTGAACGTATTACTGCCATTTTGCCGGTACGTGAATACGAAGCCGATAAGTACATTGTGATGGCAACGTCTCACGGTACGGTGAAGAAGACGGCGCTGACCGAGTACAGCCGCCCACGCGCCAACGGTATTATTGCCGTAAACCTGAAAGATGGTGATCAGCTGATTGGTGTCGCCATTACCAACGGTGACAGCGAAATTATGCTGTTCTCCGATGAAGGTAAAGTGGTGCGCTTCCACGAAGATCAGGTTCGCGCCATGGGCCGTACCGCCACTGGTGTGCGTGGTATCAAGCTGGAAGATGGCCAGGAAGTGGTGTCGCTGATTGTACCTACTACCGATTCACCGATCCTGACAGTGACCGAAAACGGCTTTGGCAAGCGCACTGAGTTGGCTGAATACCCAGCAAAGAGCCGTGCCACCAAGGGCGTGGTGTCCATCAAGGTGAGTGAGCGTAATGGCGCCGTGGTGGGTGCGGTTCAGGTAGGTGAAAACGACGAACTCATGCTGATCAGCAACAAGGGGACTTTGGTTCGTACCCCGGCTGAAGGTGTGTCTATCATTGGTCGTAACACTCAGGGTGTACGTATCATTCGGGTTGCCGAAGACGAAACCGTAGTGGGTCTGCAACGTATTGATGAAATTGAGGGTGAGGAGCTGCCAGAAGGCGAAGAGTTACCTGATAACATCGAACAGGCCCCTGAGGATGCGGTTGTCGCCGACAACGATGAAGAATAATCAGTAAGTGAACGGGCATCTTTAAGATGCCCGTTTTTTTGTTTGCTCCAAAGGAGATTGGAATTGAGCGCTGTATATAACTTTTGTGCCGGCCCTGCGATGTTACCTGCGCCTGTGATGGCGAAAGCCAGGCAAGAGTTTATTGATTGGCAGGGAATGGGGGTCTCAGTCATGGAGATCAGCCATCGCAGTAAAGAGTTTATTGAGGTCGCCAAGACTGCTGAAGCGGATTTGCGTGAATTGATGAACATTCCTGATAACTATCATGTATTGTTTATGCATGGTGGTGGTCGGGGACAGTTCGCCGCTGTTGTGAATAATTTTATGGGCAACAATGGCCGGGCGTTATACCTGCTCAGCGGTCAATGGTCCCAGGCTGCAGCAGAAGAAGCAGTCAGGCTAACAAGCGCCGAACAGATTGATACTATCGAACTGGTGCAGCACGTCGATGGGGTTAAAACCGTGCAGCTGCCAACCTTTGAAGGTGACGCAGAAAAGTACCGCTACCTGCATTATTGTCCGAACGAGACCGTAGATGGTATCGAAATATTTGAAGACATAAATTGCCCTTGGCCAGTGGTTGCGGATATGTCATCGACCATTCTGTCACGGGAGATTGATGTCAGTCGTTTCGGCCTGATTTACGCCGGCGCTCAAAAGAACATTGGTCCAAGCGGTCTGGCGATTGTCATTGTGCGGGATGACCTGCTGACGCTGCCATCCCTGCCGCAGGCGGCCATCATGGATTATCGTCTGGCCCGTGATAACGACTCTATGTATAACACGCCGCCATCTTACGCCTGGTATCTGGCTGGCGAAGTATTTAAGTGGCTCAAAGCGGTCGGTGGGGTCAAGGCGATGGAAGCGATCAATAGCCGTAAAGCTGAGCTTTTGTATCAGTGTATTGATGAGCTGCCTTGTTTCAGCAATCCGGTTGCCACCAACAATCGTTCACGTATGAATGTGACGTTCCAGTTGGCAGATGAAGCGCTGAACAACGCGTTTCTGGCGGAAGCGGAGCAACGCGGATTACTGGCACTCAAAGGCCACAGAATCGTAGGCGGAATGCGAGCCAGTATTTATAACGCCATGCCGATAGAAGGTGTCGAGGCGTTGGTAGCATTTATGCAGGAATTTTCTGCCAGACATTCTGCGGTGGAATCCAGAACGGCTTGATCACGCCAGTTGGCTGTCTTTAGGCTGAACCAGCCAAGTCGACCCCAATAGTTGAGAAAAAGCGAATGCCGGGCATTCGCTTTTTATTTTCTATCGTTGACCAGAATCGCGCGTCAGCGTCTGTTGGCACTACAGCACTACAGCACTACAGCACTACAGCACTGCGGCGATGGATTTGGCCAGATAGTCAACATTGGAATGGCTGATCCCGGCAATGCTGATGCGGCTTGAATCAACCATATAGATGGCATAATCCCGTTTCAGGCGTTTGACCTGCTCAGGAGTAATCCCCAGGAAGCTGAACATGCCTTTTTCATTGGCGATAAAGCCAAAATCGCGCGCAACGCCCAGTGCCTGCAGTTTTTCAACCAGCATAGCGCGGTTGCCATTGATCCTGGCGCGCATTACCGCCAACTCTTCCAGCCACTGTGCCTTCAACTCATCACTGCCCAGAATCGTCTCGACTATGGCTGCGCCGTGGGCCGGCGGCATGGAATAAATGCAGCGAATGGCATACAGCATGACAGATAAGGCAATGTCGGCCTGTGCGTTGTCTTTGGCGATGATTGAGCAGGAGCCGATGCGCTCACGATACAGGCCAAAATTTTTCGAGCAGGAGGCACACAGCAGCATGTTGTCGACTTTTGCTGCCATGGCACGGACGCCGTAAGCATCTTCGTTTACGCCATCGCCAAAGCCCTGATAAGCCATGTCGATCAGCGGCAGGCAGCCGCGGGAAGCCAGTGTTTCTACCACCTTGTCCCACTGATTCGGCGTGAGGTCGGCACCGCTGGGATTATGGCAACAGGCGTGCAGCAGCACGACATCCTGCTCCCCGACCTGTTTAAGGCAAGTCAGCATCTCGTCAAACCTGAGGGATTTATTGGCGTAGTCGTAATAGGGGTAGGTACGAACCGTTAATCCGGCGGCTTCAAATAATCCGGTATGGTTTGCCCAGGTCGGATCGCTCACCCAAATGGTCACGCCGGGTCTGCAGCGCTGAATAAAGTCAGCAGCCACCCGCAGGGCGCCTGTACCACCGGGGGTGGAGACGGTGCGGATACGATTTGCCAGCAGTGCAGGGTGGTCGTTGCCAAATGCAAGCTGTGTCATCAGTGTGTTGAAGGATGCAGAGCCGGTTGGGCCGATATAGACCTTGGTTTGCTCGGTATTCAGTCGATGGGCTTCAGCCTGTTTGACCGATCGCAGGATCGGCGTATGACCAGCCTCATCTTTATAGACTCCGACACCCAGATCCACTTTGGCCGGGTTGGGATCATCACGATATTGCGTCAATAGTCCAAGAATAGGATCGGCAGGCAAGCCTTTCAGTGTTTCAAACATGGCATTTTCGCCCCTTGTTGTCGTATTTGTATCCAATCTCTGCAGCATACCCGGATGAGAGCAATTTATTAAGCCACTTCAGGTGTTGAACGGCAGTTTATCGTGTCATTTCTGTTTGCCACTATCGCTTTGCAGCAACTCTCTGGCAACCAGAAAGCTGTATGTTTTGTTTCGCTTGAATAAAAATCATCTTTAAGTGGGTGTAAATGGTAAAAAACACTTGTGTACCGGCGAAGGATAAGTAACGTACAGTGTTATTGCTTTCTCTCCCGCCTGTACGAAGTTGGCAAGCTGTGTTTACAGTCAGCAAGACTCCAAGGGCAAATCGCAAAAGGATGACCCGCTACCCTATGAAGCAGTTACGACTCGATCCTGTCTCCTCAGTCCAAGGTACAGTGAATATCCCCGGCTCCAAGAGTATCTCCAATCGCGCATTGTTGCTGGCCACTCTGGCCAAAGGCACCACGACACTGACCAACCTGCTGGACGCCGATGATATCCGTCATATGCTCAATGCCCTGAAACAGCTTGGTGTCAATTATCAGCTTTCTGAAGACAAAACCCGTTGCACTGTAATCGGAATGGGCGCTCCACTGAGCAGTGCTCAAGCGCAGGAGCTGTATCTTGGCAATGCCGGTACTGCCATGCGTCCTTTGTGTGCAGCATTGACGCTGGGGCAGGGCGAGTTTGTGCTGACCGGTGAGCCACGCATGGAAGAGCGCCCGATTGGCGATTTGGTGGATGCGCTCAAGCAGTTGGGCGCAGAGATTCACTATCTTAAAACGCCGGGGTTTCCCCCGCTGAAGATCAATGCCACCGGCTTGGCTGGCGGTGATGTCGAGATCGCGGGCGATCTATCCAGTCAGTATTTAACGGCTCTGCTGATGGTTGCGCCACTGGCAAAGGATCAGGTGATCATTCACATTAAAGGTGAACTGGTTTCCAAACCTTATATCGACATCACCCTGGCGCTGATGGAGCAGTTTGGTGTGACCGTTGAAAACATCGACTACAAACGCTTTGTCATTCGCGCCGATCAGCGATATGTGTCACCGGGTACTTTGTTGGTTGAAGGCGATGCCTCTTCGGCATCCTATTTTCTTGCAGCCGGTGCCATCGGTGGCGAAGTCAAAGTCACAGGCGTTGGACGCAAATCGATTCAGGGCGATGTGAAATTTGCCGACGCCCTTGTCGCCATGGGTGCAGATATCGAGTGGGGGGACGATTACATCATTGCCCGCAAGAGTGTACTTAAGGGCATTGATATGGATATGAACCATATCCCGGATGCGGCCATGACGATTGCTGTGGCTGCACTGTTCGCTCATGGAACGACCCGGATGACCAATATTTACAACTGGCGCATCAAGGAAACCGACCGTCTGACCGCCATGACCACTGAGCTTCGTAAAGTCGGCGCTCAGGTCCAAGAAGGACACGATTTTATTGAAATTACGCCCGCATCGCTGCACAGCGCCTCGATTGACACCTACAATGACCACCGGATGGCCATGTGTTTTTCGCTGATGGCGCTGGCACCTTGTGGTATCACTATCAATGATCCGGATTGCACATCCAAGACATTCCCTGGTTATTTCAGCCAGTTTGCACAACTCTGCCAGCCGTAATTTGCAGCGTTCAGCAGCCAGGTCATCCTCTTTTGCATGCCGACAGCGGGAAAATCCTCAGATTTTCCCGCTGATTGATATATAATGCCGCGCGCTCATTTCGGTGTTATCACGGAAGAGAGGTTTAATTTGCGGAGGAATCTATGTCTGAACTGGCTCCAGTAGTCACCATCGATGGCCCAAGCGGCGCAGGCAAAGGCACCATCAGTCAACTTCTGGCTCAGCGATTGGGCTGGCAGTTGCTTGACAGTGGTGCTATTTACCGGGTCCTGGCGTTGGCTGCCATGCATCACAATGTTGAGCTGGACAATGAAGAAGCAATCACCCTGTTGGCTGCACATCTTGATGTGCAATTTATGACAGTCGCCGGCAGCCAGGGAGTCAAGGTGGTACTTGAGGGAGAAGATGTCTCCTCAGATATCCGCACTCAGGAATGTTCCAATGCAGCATCAAAAATCGCTGCATTTCCCCGGGTAAGGGAAGCTTTGCTGCGTCGTCAGCGGGCGTTTAAAGAAGCGCCTGGGCTGGTGGCTGATGGCCGCGATATGGGCACTGTGGTGTTTCCCGATGCGCCGGCCAAATTGTTTTTGACTGCAAGCGCCGAGGAGCGTGCCCAAAGACGCTATAATCAGTTGCAGGACAAGGGCTTCGATGTTAATATCGATCGCCTTTTAGCCGAGATCAAAGAGCGTGATGACCGGGATATGAACCGTGCTGTAGCACCCCTGGTCCCCGCTGAAGATGCGCTGGTCATTGATACCACAGGCGTAGGCATTGAAGAGGTACTGGACAGAGTCCTGAAATACCTCGTTGAAAAATTATCTGACACTGGCCTGTAAGGCGGGTGCGATAGGTATTCATTTCAAGGATGAGATGAATCATTAATCTGACTCCACGTTCAGGATAGATGCGTGGTTTATTAAATAAGTTAATTATGATGACTGAATCTTTTGCTGATCTGTTTGAACAATCCCTTCAACAACTGGAATTCCGTCCAGGTTCTATCGTTCGCGGTACTGTAGTAGCTATCGAAAACGGTGTAGTTCTGGTTGACGCCGGTCTGAAATCTGAAAGCCCAATTCCTGCTGAGCAGTTCAAAAACGCTGCTGGCGAACTGGAAATCGCTGTAGGTGATCAGGTTGACGTTGCGCTGGACTCTGTTGAAGATGGCTTCGGTGAGACTCAACTGTCTCGCGAAAAAGCTAAGCGCCACGAAGCTTGGATCGTTCTGGAAAAAGCTTACGAAGACGCTGAAACTGTTATCGGTGTTATCAACGGTAAAGTTAAAGGCGGTTTCACTGTTGAGCTGAACGGCATTCGCGCGTTCCTGCCTGGTTCTCTGGTTGACGTACGTCCTATCCGTGACACTGCTCACCTGGAAAACAAAGAACTGGAATTCAAGGTTATCAAGCTGGACCAGAAGCGCAACAACGTAGTTGTTTCTCGTCGTGCTGTTATCGAATCTGAAAGCAGCGCTGAGCGCGATGCTCTGCTGGAAAACCTGCAGGAAGGCCAGGAAGTTAAAGGTATCGTTAAGAACCTGACCGACTACGGTGCATTCGTAGATCTGGGCGGTGTTGACGGCCTGCTGCACATCACCGATATGGCTTGGAAGCGTGTTAAGCACCCATCTGAGATCGTAAACGTTGGTGATGAAATCACTGTTAAAGTACTGAAGTACGATCGTGAGCGCACTCGTGTGTCTCTGGGTCTGAAGCAACTGGGTGAAGACCCATGGCTGGAAATCAGCAAGCGCTACCCAGAAAACACTCGTCTGACCGGTCGCGTAACCAACCTGACTGACTACGGCTGCTTCGTTGAAATCGAAGAAGGTGTTGAAGGTCTGGTACACGTTTCTGAAATGGATTGGACCAACAAGAACATCCACCCATCCAAGGTTGTTAACCTGGGTGACGAAGTAGAAGTTCTGGTTCTGGACATCGATGAAGAGCGTCGTCGTATTTCTCTGGGTCTGAAGCAGTGCAAGACCAACCCATGGGAAGACTTCGCAAACCGCTTCGCCAAGGGCGACAAAGTTTCCGGTAAGATCAAGTCTATCACTGACTTCGGTATCTTCATCGGTCTGGACGGCGGCATCGACGGTCTGGTTCACCTGTCTGACATCTCTTGGAACGGCACCGGCGAAGACGCTGTGTCTGAGTACAAGAAAGGCGACGAAATCAGCGCAGTGGTTCTGTCTGTAGATCCAGAGCGTGAGCGTATCAGCCTGGGTGTTAAGCAGACTGAAGACGATCCATTCAGTGCTTACCTGGCAGACAAGAAGAAAGGTGCTATCGTTACTGGTACCGTGACTGCTGTTGACGCCAAAGGCGCTACCATCGAGCTGGCTGACACTGTTGAAGGTTACATCCGTGTAGCTGACATCAGCCGCGAGCGCGTTGAAGATGCATCTACTGTTCTGTCTGTAGGTGAAAGCGTAGAAGCCAAGTTCATGGGCGTGGATCGCAAGAACCGCACCATCAGCCTGTCTATCCGTGCGAAAGACGAAGCTGACGAAAAAGAAGTAATGGCTAACTTGAACAAACAAGAAGACGCTGTTATTAGTAATGCTATGGCGGAAGCTTTCAAAGCAGCTCGCAAGTAATCGCCTTGCGGTTCAGGGACATGGCGACATGTCCCTGTTAGGTGACTGTTTATGGCTTGAACACAGGGGTAGGAAGGATGACTAAATCCGAACTGATCGAAAAACTCGCCTCCAGGCAGTCACAACTGTCGGCGAAGGAAGTAGAAAATGCCATCAAAGAGATGTTGGAGCAAATGGCGACAACTCTCGAGACCGGAGATCGTATAGAAATCCGTGGTTTCGGTAGCTTTTCGCTTCACTATCGTGCACCGCGCGTTGGACGCAATCCAAAGACCGGTACGTCAGTTGAGCTTGATGGCAAGTATGTCCCTCATTTCAAGCCTGGCAAAGAGCTCCGTGAGCGCGTTGACTCTCTCAACGGCTAATAGCCAGTTTAAAAAAGCCCCCATCAGGGGGCTTTTTTGTATCTGTCGCCAGTGAAAGCTGGTCAGTCCTTATAATTTCTTAGATAATCAGGTCATTGAAGCCACGTCAACGGAGCACAGCGTGAAGTCTTTTATTGTCACTGTAGTGGTAGCATTGCTTTTCTTTCTGGCCTTGATGTTCGGTGCCCGTAATGACCAAATGGTCACCATTTCCTATTTTGTTGCTCAGGGTGAATACCGGTTGCCTGTTGTACTGGCGATGGTGTTTTTAGCTGGCTTTATCATCAGTTGGCTGCTGGCGTTTTATCACATTACCCGTATGCGCCTGGCACTGCGCCGTAAAACACGTCGACTGGCTGAGCTGGAAGGTCAGTTGCCGGTATCATCAGCCAAGGAAACTGAAGTCTGATATGCTTGAACTGCTCTTCCTGTTGTTACCCATTGCCGCCGGTTATGGTTGGTATATGGGGCGTCGTAGCATCAGGCAATCCCAATCCAATCAACGTAAAAAACTCAGTCGGGACTATTTCACCGGCCTGAATTTTCTGCTGTCCAATGAATCCGATAAAGCGGTGGATCTGTTTATTAATTTGTTGGATGTCGATGATGAGACGATGGACACCCATTTATCCCTGGGCTCACTCTTTCGCAAACGAGGTGAAGTCGACCGTGCCATTCGAATTCATCAGAACTTGATTGCTCGTCCGAGCCTGCCTGATGAGCAGCGGGATCTGGCAATGATGGAGTTGGGCAAAGACTACATGGCTGCCGGTTTTTACGACCGGGCCGAAGAGATCTTTCTTAATCTGGTCAGTCAGACCGATCACAGCGAAGAAGCTGAAACGCTGCTGATTGATATTTATCAGGTCACTAAAGAGTGGCAAAAAGCTCTCGATATTACCCGCCGCCTGAGCCGTAAGCGTCAGCAGGCATTGAGTCCTGTCAGCGCTCATTTCTGTTGCCAGTTAGCGGATTTAACGCAGGATGAACAGGATAAAGTCAAGTGGTTGCAGGCAGCGTTGAAACTGGATGACAAGTGTGGCCGGGCAATGTTGACGCTGGCGCAGTTCTATCTCAATAAACAAGATTATAAGCTCTGCCAGAAGCAGCTTGATAACCTGCTGCATGCTGATATTCAATTGTTGCCTGATGCTTTACCCGTCGCCCGTGAAGCGTTTTATCAGACCGGAAATTTGACCGGATACCAGGATTTATTGGTGCAGGCGATTGCGGAAGGTGCTGGTGCCTCGGTGATCAATGCGCTGGCCGAGCAGATGGAAAGCCAGGGCGATTTAAAGCAGGCTGAGAATCTTATTCTGGATGCCCTGTATCGCCATCCAACCATGAAAGGATTTCAGCGGTTGATGCAGATGCAGGTAAAACAGGCCGAAGATGGCCAGGCAAAACAAAGTTTGACCATGTTGGAACAATTGGTTGAACAACAAATAAAATATCGACCCGGATATCGCTGCAAAGAGTGTGGATTTCCGTCACATGCATTGTATTGGCATTGCCCCTCCTGTAAACACTGGGGCAGCATAAAACGGATCCGCGGTCTGGACGGCGAATAACAACTATTGGAGATAAAATGACTGACAAGCCTATTGTTGTCGCGCTTGATTTTGATAACAAACACGCTGCCCTGAATCTGGTGGACAAGCTGGATCCCGGCATGTGTCGTCTTAAAGTGGGTAAAGAGATGTTTACCCTGTTTGGGCCTCAGTTAGTTAAGGATATTCATAGCCGCGGGTTTGATCTGTTCCTGGATTTAAAATTTCACGATATTCCTAACACAGTGGCCAAAGCGGTGACGGCAGCGGCTGAATTGGGGGTGTGGATGACCAATGTGCACGCCTCCGGTGGTCTGGCAATGATGGAAGCAGCTCGCAAAGCGCTGATGCCTTATGGTGAAAACGCCCCCTTGCTGATCGCCGTCACAGTGCTAACCTCGATGAGTGATGATGATCTGAAACTTATCGGTATTGATGTGCCAGCCCAGGAACACGTTAGGCGTCTGGCCGCCCTGACTGCACAGGCGGGGCTGGATGGCGTCGTATGCTCCGCTCAGGAGGCGCAAATGCTGAAAGCCGCTTTTGGGGCTGAGTTTAAACTGGTGACTCCGGGGATCCGTCCAGAAGGCAGTGATGTTGGTGACCAACACCGTGTTATGACGCCTAAAATGGCGCTGGCAGCCGGTAGTGATTATCTGGTGATAGGTCGTCCAATCACCAAGGCGGCAGATCCGTTGGCGGCACTACAGGCTATCCATCGTTCACTGGTATAAGCCACTTTTGTATCAGGATACAAATCATGACAGGGAAGTGCAGATTTGATTTTCAAGACACCCAGGTGTTTGTTGTCGGCGGTACCAGCGGAATTAATCTCGGGATCGCGCTGGCATTTGCCGCGGCTGGTGCCAGAGTCGCTGTTGCCAGTCGCAGTCAGGATAAGGTCGCTGCAGCGCTCGCTCAGCTAAGGGCGATTTCCCCTCGTGAACATCTGGGAGTGAGTTTTGATGTCCGGGATAAAGATGCTGTGGCAAACGGTTTTTCCGTTGTTGCAGAGGCGTTTGGCTGGCTTGATGTACTGATCAGTGGCGCGGCCGGCAATTTTCCTGCTGCCGCGGCAAGTTTGTCGGAAAATGGTTTTAAGTCAGTGATGGATATTGATCTGCTGGGCAGTTTCCAGGTGCTCAAGCAGGCTTATCCCTTGATGCGTCGTCCCGGTAGCAATATTATTCAGATCTCCGCGCCACAGGCGGCTATTGCGATGCCCGGTCAGGTTCATGTATGTGCGGCGAAAGCCGGTGTTGATATGTTGACCCGTACTTTGGCGATGGAGTGGGGGAACGAAGGCATTCGTATCAACTCGCTGGTTCCCGGTCCTATTGCTGGGACAGAAGGTTTTGAGCGATTGGCGCCCGGAGAAGCGTTGCAGCGCAGAGTCGCTGCCAGTGTACCCATGCAGCGCAATGGCAGTGTCACGGATATCGCCTCTGCGGCGTTATTTTTGGCCTCTGAGGCTGCGGATTATATTACGGGTGCGGTGCTGCCGGTAGACGGTGGCTGGTCACTTGGTGGTGCCAGCATGGCGATGGCTGAGCTGGGCCAAATGGCTGCCCGTCAGGACTCTGGCGAGCACAGATAGAGTTAAAAGCAGGAACGAGTTATGGCAAATGCGTTGCAAGAGCAACTGCTCAAGGCTGGTCTTGCCAGCAAACAAAAAATGCGCGATGTGAAAACGCAAAAACGTCGTGATCGTAAGTCTAACGTCGATGATGGTAGTGCGGCGTTTAAACAGGAGCTGGCCGCCAAGAAGTTGGCTCAGGCCGAGAAAGATAAGGCGCTGAATGAACAGCGTTTTGCTCAGGCGCAGGAGCGGGGTCAGGTAAGATCCTTGATCACTGAAGTGAAAAAGCTGGCCATCACATTACCCAAAGATGGGGAAGTGAAGTTCAACTACACCCTGGACAGCAAAATCTATCCAGTCTATCTGAACGAAAAACTGCAAAAGCAGTTGCTCAATGGGCAATTGGGGATTGTTCGTCTGGAAGACACCAGTTATCTGGTACCTCATAAACTGGCTGAGCGGGTTAATTTACTGGTTCCTCAGTGGTGCGGTTATCTGTGGTGTGCACAGGAAAACGCAGTTGCGGTAGAGGAAGATGACCCATACGCAGACTATGTGATCCCAGATGATCTGATGTGGTAACACTCTTGCGGAATCGATCTAAAGGCTGCTGGTTGCAGCCTTTTTTATGTCAGCAACCATTTGGTTGCCAGTCCTATCAAGAGAGCCAGCGTGAAGCTAAGCAGCGTTCCCATCATCACATATTCAGTCATTTTATGATCACGGCTTTCCCGCAGATCGCCAAATCTGAAGATGGATTTGGCGGCCATCAGAAATCCAATTCCCGCAAACTGATCCAGCAGTACAAAGGTGAGAATTAGAAAGCGCTCCAGCATTCCAATTGCTTTGCCGGCTCTGGCCAGACTGTTGTCACCGCTCCTCATATCCGGTTGCCATTGAGTCAACGCCCGGGAGGTGATTACAGAGACAGGTGTCAGTACCAGCAGGTAGGCCAGTATAACGACGAGCTGATCGGCGCAAAGGTACTGCGCCGGTTTCAGGGCATCAAGCTCCGGGTTGGTCATTGCCTGCCAAAGCAGCAGGATAACCAGCAAATGAAGCAGTTGATCTAAAATGAACCATCGCTGGAGCCTCGCAAAGTAAGACTGTGCCAAATCGAAACAGTAATGGCTGATGACAACAGTCACCCCTCCAAGCAGCACGATGTCCCAGGGAATGGCAAACAACAGACTGATGATAGCAAAAAGGATTCCATGCAAAGCGGCATGAATCCCCAAAAGCAAAGTACGATGGACCAAGCGTCGGCGTTGACTGACCCAGGTTTCACCCTGGATATAAAAATCCCCGACAACATGGCCCATCACCAGCGCGGCCAGCAGCATTTCCTGTTGAACTGCCATCACCCATGCCACTCCTTTTGTCTCTGTGGTTTCAGCCTGAATTCCGGTATTGTTACCGGACGTTGTTGTCCGGAGTTTCATCGCTCCTGACGTGAAAATACTCTTCAATCCATCCGGCAACCAAGTTGCCATAATCCAGCAGTAAGTTGTAGTCGGCTGCGTTTAATAGGCGGGTGACATTAACCCGGGAGCTTCCCATTGCGCTGGCCAGCGCCTGGTGGGTAGGCTCTGCCAGTGACGAATACAAAAGCAACGCCTGGGCTTGAGTTGGTGTTAATATCTGTAAACGATTGTCTGCAAAACGGGTCAATAAATCAGTTTTGATGTGAAAATATTCGTCACCACAAAACCATTTGATGCGCTCATTTTTAAGGCTATCAAGTCCTTTTCCTGACAGGTTGTGAGCTTCTGTATTGAAAATTGTTGAGTCAAGTTCATTCAGTTGCACCCGGGCAAAGGAAATGGCCATACGGGCATCGACCTTATGGTTTTTGTCAGACAGGGCAATCAATGCCCATTTAAGTTGCAGGGCGACGAGGGGCATACGGGCTGGCTGATTGAGCGTGAGTTGAAAACTGTCTCCCCTGAACACCTCCCAGCTGTCCCTGGGATCGACACACGATGCCTGCAGGTGAATTGTTAATTCGGCCATCACCTGCTGAAAGCGTGCCGGAGTCAATAGACTTGAGTTCACCAAATCCCCGGTCAATACCGCTAACGCCACCATAGAGTGCTCCTTCTGCTTACCATATATTTATTGTTAATCCGGCCTTGAGAGTAACTACATTAGGTTACATGTATAAAAGTAACCTATATCGATTACAATATAATGGCAACCCTTACCCCAAAGAGCAGTCTTGCAAGGTGTGCGAGAGGTATCTGCATTGAATGTAGGCTATTGATTATGCCGAGAGACTTTCCTTTATTGAGCGTTTAGGGTTAAATTGAAACATTCGTTTAAATTCATTGTTTGAGAATTAGTCATGTACCCTTATGAAGCACCGCTGAAGGATATGCAGTTCGTTCTGGAAAAGGTATTTAATGCCGGTGATGTATGGGCCGGGATCCCCGCAATGGCAGAGCACCTGGATGTCGATACTGCATTGGCGATTCTTGAAGAGGCAGCCAGGATCAATCAGGATTTGGTGCATCCGTTGAATCGCTCCGGTGATGAAGAAGGGGTTCAGTTTGCTGACGGCAAAGTGAGTACGCCTCAGGGTTACGTTGATGTATATCGCCAGTATGCTGAAGGTGGTTGGGTTGGCTTGTGTGGCGATCCCGAATACGGCGGCATGGGGATGCCCAAAATGTTGGGCGTCCTGGTCGATGAGGTTGGTTATGGTGCCTGTAACGCCTTTACGCTGTACAACTCGCTGACAGCCGGTGCTGCGCTGTGCATTAACGCCCATGCGTCGGATGAATTAAAAGCGCTGTATCTGCCAGCCCTGTATTCAGGGCAATGGGCCGGAGCCATGGATATGACTGAGCCCCAGGCCGGCTCGGATCTGCGCAATATCCGCACCCGCGCTATTCCCAATGAGGATGGCAGTTATGCCATTTCCGGCAGCAAAATTTTTATTACCGGCGGTGATCATGATTTGACCGAAAACATTGTCCATCTGGTGCTGGCCAAATTACCTGAATCCAACGGTATCTCTTTGTTTTTGGTGCCTAAGTATCAGGTAAATGACGATGGCACACTGGGTCAGCACAACGGTGTGTCAGCTGGCTCAATAGAGCACAAGATGGGGATCAAGGCATCTGCGACCTGTGTGATGAATTTCGACCAATCGAAAGGCTTTTTGATTGGCAAGCCAAATCGTGGATTGGTGTGTATGTTCACCATGATGAATTATGAGCGCCTTGCTATCGGGATACAGGGATTGGGCTCAGCACAGGCGGCATCTCAACTGGCGGTGACTTATGCCAAAGAAAGATTGCAGGGGCAGGGTGTTAATCGCAGTAAGACAGAAGCAGACAGCGACCCCATAATAGTGCACGGTGACGTGCGTCGAATGCTGATGATCTGTAAGACGCTGACCGAAGCAGGACGGGCACTCGCGGTTCATACCGGCATGCAACTGGATTTGGCCAAGTATGCGCAGGACGATGCCATTCAGGCTAAAGCCGCACGTTACGTTGGTCTGTTGACACCGGTGGCCAAGGCGTTTTTAACCGATCGCGGGCTGGATGTTGCTGTGATGGCTCAGCAGGTATTCGGTGGGCACGGTTATATCCGTGAAACCGGTATCGAGCAGTTGGTGCGTGATACCCGTATTGCCCAGATTTATGAAGGAACCAACGGTATTCAGGCTATCGACTTCCTGTCACGCAAAGTCGCGGGTGATAATCTGGCGACACTCAAGGAGTTTATTGCTGAACTGCAAGCCATTATGACCAGTTTCAGCAATCAGCAGGGGGTTGCGGATGTGATGGCGCGGTTTGAGCAGCTGTTGGCTGCCGGCGAGCAGATCAATGCCGATAAACTGGTACGTCCGGCACTGCTCAATGCCTGCGCGGTGGATTATCTGGATGCTTTCGGTTATAGCCTCTATGGCTATTACTGGCTGGCAATGCGTGATGCCGCACAGCAAGAAGATACAGAGTTTGCAGCGCAGAAGAACTACCTGTGTGATTTCTATCTGCAGAAACTGCTTTGTCGGGTGGATTCTCTGTTGGCGCAGGTAAATGCCGGTGAGCAAGTGACTATGGTGATGCCTGCTGAGCTGTTCTAATCCCTCAACACATTCATTAAAAGCGTGCCGGGTGCACGCTTTTTTATTGGCTGATATGGTTGCGGCCAAACTTATGCACTAAGCAGGGCAATACAAGCCTGGCAACAATCGTCATCAAAAGTGTCTTTAACGGTGGACCGGATAAAAGCCGACCTGATAGAACTATATTGATCGTGCGGCATTGGTTGTACTAGATCACTGCATCGGCAATGAGTGCTGGGCCTCTGATCTTCTTAACCGTGCTGCAATAAGTCGTTCTTTTATCGCGTATTGTCCCTCAGTGCTCGTGATTCAAGTTGCTGGATCACTGCAGCAAGTATCTTTCCATGCCAGGCTTTTTGCGGCGCGTTATCTTCAATGGTGAGGCCGTTTTCCAGCACCACGAATGAATAGTCCTTACCCGCAACGCTGAAATAGCCTGCCAGATTATCGACACCGCCCATGGAGCCGGTCTTGGCGATGATTCGGTGTTTCAGCGTGCCTTGAGTATAGGGGGCTTTATGAGCCAGCGTCCCGGATTCTCCGGCTTTGGGCAAGGCGTTAATAAGGGGACGCAATTGAGGATCGGCATGTATTTGCACCAGCAGTTGATTCAATACCCCGGCTGACAACAGATTATAACGGGACAGGCCTGAGCCATCTTCGAGCCTGTGATTACTCAATTCAATACCCATCTCTTCGAGGGCCTGAGAAAGCACCGTAACGCCCTGGTTGAATCCTGCATCTTTTCCCCAGTGCTTTTCGGCCATCGCCAGTAGCAAAGTGTCACTGATGAGGTTATCTGACTCCAGCAGTAACTTTGCAGTCAAATCATAGACAGGTACCGAGGAGATTTCGCCCAGACAATGAGCGTCAACTGGAGCCAGTGATGCCAAACGCACCTGACCGGTGAGCCGTATGTTGAGCCCATCAAGAATCTCCCGGCTCCAGTCACCGGTAAATGCCGCAGGATCATTGATGGCAAAGGCGAGATTCAGTGGCCGTTTCTCCGGGAAGCAACCGGTGAAATCAATGTGATTGGGGCCTTTATTGACAAGGGCAAGCTGACAAAATGCACCATTCCCATAGCCGGCGTCACTGTCGACGGTAAACGGAGCTTTGCTTCTCAGCGTGACGGTAGCCGGGATTATGCCCATGGTATCCTTCGGGAGGGGCTTACCGGTCGGACGCATTACTGCCTTTACGCAGTTGCCATCCACAATAAAACTGGATACCGGCGCAGCGTAGCAAATACCGAGATCATCCCACACCCAGCCCGGCGCTTTGGTTGCCCGCCGGGTATTGCCCACCAGCATCAGATCGCCCTGGATCCGGCGGATCCCCAATTCCTTAAGTTTGGCGAGCAGTGTTCTGAGTTGAATAGAGGTTAGTGCGGGATCACCCTTGAACACCAGATACAGATTACCGCTGAGTAGCTGATCTTCAATCCTGCCGTCGGTCAGCAGGCTGGTCGTGAAACGAAAATCACCGCCAAGCACCTTAATCGCCGCGCTGGCGGTCAACAATTTTTGCAGACTGGCAGGCAGTAGCTTCAGCTGTCCGTGGTAACTGACCAAAGGTTCCTGCTGACCAAGTTCGCTCAGAACAAAGGCCACACTGGTGTCTGTCGGGGCGAGGGTGGTGACCAGCTGTGTTAAGCCTACATCCTGGGCTGTGGCGCTGATGCTGGCGACGCAAAGGCACAGCACTGCCCATCGACGTCGTGGGGAACTATTGATCGGACGCATCATCCTGACTCAGCAACCGATAAAGCCTCAGCGTAACGAATACCACCAGTGCCATAAACAGCGGCAGTACCAGCAATCCCAGGTGGGATTTGAAATGAAACAGTGCAGCGGCAGCACCCAGCGCCAGCAGCACGGTAATAAGGATTCGCAATGTCATTGCAGGCTCCGGCAAATTGGTCAGTATACCCTGTAACTCTGACCTGTGGTGTGACTTACTACCACCTTCATGTGGGTTTGTACACGACTTGCTCACGCTTGTTTGAAATTTGCCCAACTTGTTGAACTCACAGGTGCAGCAGGCAAGAAATAACTTGCTCCAGCGCAGCTAAGTCGGTAATTTCTACCCTCTTAACATGCATTTGCCCGTCACAAATGTTACCGGAATTCGGCGATGAAGACGGGAGTCACTGTGGTCAATTACAGTGAGAATTGACAGAGTTACCAATCTGCCGCGTCGATGGCAGGTTGCCTAAGGAGGATACCTTGCTGAACAAGCTGGGTGGAATTGCATTGCAGCCGGATGCCATTAGCTGGTTGCTTACCCCACGAAATTTTAAGGCGCAATTGCTTGAGCGCATCGCCAATGCCAGGCATTCCATTACGATCACTGCACTGTATCTGGAAGATGACGATGCCGGACGGGAAATCCTCGACGCTTTGCTCGCCGCCAAGGCCAATAATCCGGCACTGGATATCAAGGTGTTGGTGGACTTTCACCGCGCCCGCAGAGGCCTTATCGGCCATAAGGGGGACAGCGGCAACTACTTGCTGTATCGCCAGGCGATGTCAGACGCTGAATGTCCTATCGACATTCTCGGGGTGCCGGTTAAATCCCGTGAAGTGATGGGCGTACTGCATCTGAAAGGATTTATTATTGATGACGCAGTGATTTACAGCGGCGCCAGCCTGAATAACATCTATCTGCAGCAACAGGACAGATATCGTTTTGACCGCTACCACCTGATTGAATCACCTGAGCTGGCGCGTTCCATGCGTACGATGGTGCAAAAAGTGCTGGTGGAAGATGAAGCGGTCAGCTCCCTGTGTCAAAACCCCGAAACAGAAATATTGCCCGACAAGCTGCAGGTCAGAAGCTTTAAAAAGCGTCTTGCCAATGCCAGATACGAGTTTCCCAAAACCAAAACTGGTTTGCGGGTAACGCCCTTTGTGGGGTTGGGCGGCAAGCGTAATCAGCTCAACCGTGCTGTACTGGCGCTGGTGGATGAATCAAGAGAGTCACTGTTTATCTGCACCCCTTATTTTAATCCGCCTTTATCTCTGGTGCGCTCGCTGAGTCGTCATTTACGCGCCGGTAAGCGAATTGACATAGTGGTCGGCGATAAAACCGCCAACGATTTCTTTATTCCACCGGAAAAGGATTTTTCGCCGATTGGGGCTGTGCCGTATCTGTACGAACAGTCATTGCGCAAGTTCGCCCGTCGTCAGCAGTGGGCGATTGACAAGGGGTTGCTGAATATCCATGTCTGGAAGCACGAGGATAACAGTTACCATCTCAAAGGGATCAGCGCCGACGGCAAGCGTCATTTGCTGACCGGTTCAAACCTGAATCCAAGAGCCTGGGCGCTGGATTTGGAAAATGGTTTGTTGATCACCGATGAAGAAGGCCACTGGGCTGAGCAATTCGCCAGCGAGCAGGCCTTTATTATGGAGCACACGACCCGCTTGTATCACTACAGCCAAATAGAAACCATCCAGAGCTATCCTGCACCGGTGAAAAAGTTGCTGTCACGCATAAACCGGATTAAAGCTGATATTCTGCTGCGCCGGATACTCTGATTTCAAGGCGCTTTAGCCTCCGAATTCAGCATTGTGTTCACCGTTTTGATAGAAGGACCGGGCGTGTAAACGCCCGGTCCTTTTGTTTATCAGCACCTTTTTCAGTGCCGGGAAGTTGAGGATATTATCTCAACCCCTGATGTCACAGGCACTACCTTAGCTGTGTACAGCGTCTTGCCGGTACACGCAGGCAAGCACAACATCAGGTATTTGATTTCCTGCTGCATAAGGACAACAAGCGCTTTTCACATCCTCATGTCACGCAGGGCTTGTCTTACATTGGGCAATTGATGTGTTGCGTGGGCTGGGGCCATAAAAAATCCCCGCCGGCAGTGCTGGCAGGGATTTTTCATCAACCTATAGTCTGATGGATGGCGACTGTTGCGCCAATCAGATCTGGGCGTGCATATCGTGGCCGGTATGGTCTTCAGACATTCTGGCGTAATTGAGTGCCAGCACGACCAGGAAAACCATAACCATGCACAGCAAGCCGATGGAAAGCTGGCCGTAAATCGGCAGCATCGCCATTGTCAACGCCGCCAGGCCTGCACCGAAGTTTTGCAAACCGCCAAGCAGAGCGCCTGCAATACCGGCCTGACCCGGAAACGGCTCCAGAGCTGCCGAGGTCAGGGTAGGGAACATCATCCCTGCGCCACAGAAAAACAATACTGAACCAAGCAATAAGGTCCAGCCTACCACTTCGCCAAACAGACCCGGGATCAACATGATGGTTGCTCCTGCGCCAAGCAGGGCAATCCCACGATTGAGCAGGCGTTTGATGCGGCTGCTTTTACCGGCAATCCATGCACCGACCAAATAGCCCGGAATAGGTGCCACAAACCATACACTCACCCAGAAAGGGGACAGTTGCAGATACTGGCCATACAGCACCCCGGCAATGGCTTCAAATGCGGCAATTCCGGCGAAAGTCGCAATAAGACCCAGGGTATAACCACGAAAAGCGCGGTGTCTCAGCACCAGAGCATAAGCCTGAAAGACCGAGCGTTTCTCCCGGCGTTCAACTGGCAGCGACTCTTTCAGTGTCAGCGTCAGCATCAGGAGTACACCCAGACTGAAGCCCGCCTGCGTGTAATAGACCGCGCGCCAGCCGAAGGTTTCGGCAGTCAATGAGCCGATAAAGGGCGCAATGAGCGGCAGAAATACCACGGCCATTGAGACATAGCTGTTGAATTGCATCAATCTTGGGCCGGTATAATGATCCCGCGGGATCGAGCGGCTCAGGGCACCTGCAGCAGCGGTACCGGCACCCTGCAGGGCGCTGGCGGCAATCAGGGCATCGACACTGTTTACATGGGCAGCCAGCAGGGCACCGACAATTGACAGTGCAATACCGACAAGCAAAGGAATACGCCGGCCAATCCGGTCTGACACCGGACCATAAACAAATTGCAGCAAACCATAGGCGAGCAGATACGCCGCCATAATCGCCTGCAGATCACCGCCATCGGCGTGCAGAGCCTGGCCGATCATGGGCAGAGCAGGAACAAAAATAGTCTGTGCCATTTGTCCACAGGCCACCATAAATACCAGCTGTATCAACACGCTGGTCAGCGGTGTACCCTGCGGGGAAACAGACGTAGAAGAAGGCCTCAATGTCGCAGGCATGATCTCTCCAATGTATGGGAAAAAGGGGCAGTAACGAGGACGCGGATTCTAGTCTTTCCTGTTTAAGTTTCAATAGCTCAGCTCACAAGGGGCGGAGGATTTATTTTCATCGGTCACATTAGAAAAACTAAGCCTGTAATCAGTTGGTGAAAATATCGCCTGCTTTGGGCGGGGTGAGCAGTCCTGCTGGCAAGAGAATGGGCTGTAACCACTGATGCAGATTGAGCCTGAGTGCGTAACGCAGTAAACTTGCGCCCCGGCGTTGCTGCCGTCTGGGTGGCAATGATTTAGTCAAAAGGTTTAGCGTCACTATGTTGCAGCATTGTCCCCCTGAACATGCGGTTCACCGTCTTTATGCTTTACGAAAATCCATGTCAACCAAGCCCTTTACCGCCAGGGGGAAAAGCCTGCGTCGTTGTGGCCGCTGTCTGCTCGGGCAGTCGTATTGCACCTGCACTCATTGCAGGACGCTGAATACCAACGCCAGCTTTGTGCTTGTCATGTATGATGATGAAGTGCTCAAACCCACCAACTCAGGCCGTCTGATCGCGGATCTGATCCCGGATACCCATGCCTTCCTGTGGTCCAGAACGGATGTGGCTCCCGGGCTGCTGGCGCTGCTTGATGATCCTCAATATCAGCCTTATGTGGTGTTTCCCGGTGAATATGCCTATGAAGGGCAGCAGGTCGTCGGTGCTGTACCCGCAGACGCCATTGCACCGGGAAAACGCCCACTGTTTATCATGTTGGATGGCCGCTGGCGTGAAGCGGTGAAGATGTTTCGTAAAAGTCCCTATTTGCACCGTTTCCCGCTGTTGTCATTCGAAGCCGGAGAGCTGGCCAGATACGCGCTGCGCAAGGGCCAGCGGGAGTTTCAGTTCGGAACAGCGGAGGTGGCTGTGATGGTGCTGGCTGCGATGGGTGAGCGGGCCAATGCCAGTGCGCTCAATGCCTGGTTTGAACTGTTTGTCGAATCCTCGCTGCTTGGGCGCAATCGTCGCCCCTCCAGCGATCTGTCACCCAGAGATGCTCTGGTGGCCAATTATCGCCAGGCGCTGGTCGATGCAGGTGTCAGCCAAGGATAACCAGAGGGGGCAGTGCGGTGTCGGGGCTCAGACCATGATCCGGTTGCGTCCGGCGGATTTTGCCTGATACAACAGATCGTCGGCCGCTTTGGTCATCTCTTCCAGCGTCATTGCTGGGAGAGTGTTACAAACCAGTCCCATACTGGTGGTAACCTGTATGGATCTGGTGCCATGGGTAATTTTTGATTCTGCCAGACTTACCCGAATACGCTCCGCGATACGCATCGCTTCGGTGGTATCGGTGGCAGGCAGTGCCAGAATGAACTCTTCACCGCCAAACCGGCCAAAAATATCTCCTTCGCGGATAAGGCCCTGCACCAGTTTGGCAAAGGCCTTCAACACCTCATCCCCCATGGCATGACCATAGTTGTCATTCACCTGTTTAAATTTATCCAGATCCATCAACATCAGACTGAAAGGCCGCTGCTGTTTGCCACAATTGACCAATTCAACCTCGGCCAGTTCCTGAAAATAACGCCGGTTGTTGGCGCCGGTCAGGGGATCTGTCTGCGCCAGTTGCCTGAGTTTGGTTTCGAAGTTTTTTCGCTCCGAGATATCCAGAAAGGTTTGGGTGATGATGGTCTCACCTTCGAGGCTCAGCGTGCTGAGACGAATTTCGGCAACGAAGTGCTCGGCCCGCTCCGGCATCATTACCACATCCATGCGCAGATCCCGCTCCTGACTCAACAGGCCGTGGTGATAGTTGGCCAGAAATTGCAGGTATTTTTCTTTTCTGTCGATGGGGATCATGTCGGTAAAACTGGTATCGACCACCTCATCGGCTGAAACGTTGAACTTATCCAGCGCATATTGGTTGACCATCAGGATTTGATTGTCCGGAGTGGTGATCACTATGCCAATCGGCGCAGTGTTAATCAGATCCTGCAATTGTTGCTGCCTGACTCGGGAATCCTCAAATGCCTGATTTCTAAGATTGTCAACCAGAGTTCTCACGGTAGCATCCTGGATCACAATCAGCATTTGCCCCTGAGACAAAGAGGCGAACCTGGCCTCCAGATAGATAGCATCTGTGCCCATGGGCAGCACTATATCCAGAGTGTCGGGTTTTACGCCGTTGCGTACGCCTTCGAGATGCTCAAGCAGGCTGGTACTGATGTCCGGATGCACCACCGCCGTAAATGACTGACCTGTCTCGCCGGGACAGATGAGATCTTCAATGCCGGTCGCGCCACGGACATCCCAGATCCGATTGTCTTTATCGACCCACAGACAGATATCCGGCATGGCATTGAGCAGAGTGCTGAGGTTGGTATTGATGGCATTCAGCTCGCGGGAGCTGACATCGATTGAGCGCTCAAGTATTTGCTGCTCATCGCAAAAATCCAGGTAAGCCTGATCGATAAGCTCAACGAACTGCCTGAACCTCGGGTCATCCGGCCATTCCTGGCCGAATACCTTTTTCAGTTGGCGGGTAAGCAGACGATGCATCAGGTCTCCGACAGACAGGTGATTGTCATGGTTTGGTTGTGCAGCTCTGCTTTCATTCCTGTGTCTGCAGGTGAAATTTCGCCGTAAGAATAGAAACCACATACCATGGTGGTTTCCGGCAGGGCTTCGCGCACCACTTCAAGTTCTTCATCGGCCATCTGCTTGAGTACCTGCTTACGGCCAACACAGCTGACCATCAGAGTAAATTGGGGTACAGGTAATTGTTCCAGACACACATGAATGGCATCGTTAGCGCCCTGGATGATGGATTCAACGCTGGCGCGCATTAACCGTGCCACCGAACCTTTGGGAATGCCGCCTGCGAAGGTAATGCTTTGACGCTGCTCATCCACTGCCAGCATGGTTCGCACCAGCCTGGTGGTGCTGCCTGGCTGGGAAATTTCCAGCGGATAACGCAGTCCGCTGAAAGGCAAACCGTCGACTTTGTCACCCAGGTATTCCTTGTAAACGGTCAGTGCCGCCTGATGATCCAGTTCAAACAGTTCATGCCCTTGGGAATCAGTAACCTGCCTTTCTGGTCCAAATGGCGTCCAGCCGCCACGGCTTCCCTGAGTGATGTGCAAATGGTCGCCATACAGGCCGACGGCCACCACCTGTTGATCGGATAAGCTGTCATCCAACAATGTCCAGGTTTGAATAAAAGCCGAATTGTCGCCGGCAAGTCCACCGGTAATGGCAACTCCAGGACGGGAATTATCGGCAAGACCGTGGGCCAGATCGCTGCCATAGACTTTCAGTCCATCGCTCAACACCAGAATAAGCTGTAAGTCTTCTTCATCCAGTTCCTGCGCTATGCCTTTACCCAGAAGATAGGATGCCTTGGGATCGGTAATACTTCTGGATGTGGTGCGGATCCGGCTGTGGTCAAAAGCCAGCAGAGTCACTGACAGCCCCTGATCCTCAAGACACTGATTCAATATTTCACCTGAGGTCGACACCCCGGCGATATGGGCTTTGGGCAGCAGGCCTGCCAGTTCCCGGATAGCGGTGAGATTCCCGGCCATATCGCCCATGACCAGAGCCAGCAGGGAATCGTGCTGCCGAAGCGAGGGGTCTACCAATGGATCCCATTGGCCATCAACCAGTCGCAGTTGCTGGGTTTTCATACTATTCCCCTGATTAATCAATCGTTATTGAAAGAGTGTAGTTGACCGGGCGGTAATTGCCGCCTGCTCCATGAGGTGTTTGCGTCTGGGTCGACTGATGCGGGAGATAACAGAGCGTAATTAAGCGTGTGTGATGAAAATAATTGAACGATAAAAAGCCAGTATTATCGCTTACCTAGAATTTTGCAGTTATATTTCTGGTGGAGTGG